>NZ_JANX01000275.1 GCF_000767795.1 Inquilinus limosus MP06
GGCAGCACCGGCCGGCCCAGCACCAGGCGGGCCAGCGCGATCACGATCAGCGGCTGCACCGCGCCGAGCGTCGCGGCGACCCCGCCCGGCAGGCGGTAGGCGGAGACGAACAGCAAGGCCCAGAAGATCGAGAAGTTCAGGGCGCCGAGGATGAAGGCCCGGCCCCACCAGATGCCTGTCGGCAGGGTCCGGACCAGGGCCAGGAGCAGCAGCCCGGCCGGCAGGGCGCGCAGCATCGCCACCGTCAGCGGGTAGCCCTGCGGCAGGAATTCGGTGGTGACGTAGTAGGTGGTGCCCCAGATCGCCGGTGCGATGGCGGTCGTCAGGATCGCCGCGGCCTGGCTGGTATTCGCCGTCACAGTCTGCTGGGCAAGGGTCGTCGTCACGGGCGTCTCACGCGAAATCCGAGGCGCTCTGCCTCCTGTCGCCGACAGATATTCTCTTCACCTCGGAGAGATAATGCTAGGAGTGGTGTTGACACTCGCCACCATGAGTGAACGATATGGACCATATGGTCGCGCTGCGTGTGTTTCGGACGGTGGTGGAGCAGGGCAGCTTCGCCCTTGCCGGCAAGATGTTGCAGCTGTCCCCGGCCGCGGTCAGCAAGAACATCGGCGAGCTGGAGCGGCATGTGCAGGCCCGGCTCCTGAACCGCACCACGCGCCGGATGAGCCTGACCGAGGCCGGCTCGATCTATTATCAGCAGGTCCGCCGCATCCTCGACGACATCGCGGATGCCGACCGGTCGCTCGGCGCGCTGCAGAACACGCCGAGCGGGCTGCTGCGCGTCAGCGCGCCTGTCTCGCTGACGCTGCTGACCCTGTCGCCGATGATCCCGGCCTTCCTGGCGCGGCACCCGGAGCTGTCGCTCGACCTCAACCTCGACGACCGCCGGGTCGACATCGTCAAGGAGGGCTACGACGTCGCCATCCGGGGCAGCGACAGGCTGGAGGAATCCAGCCTGGTGGCGCGCAGGCTGATGACGCTTGACCATGTCATCTGCGCGTCGCCGGACTATTTCAGCCGGCGCGGACAGCCGCAGCGGCCGGAGGATCTCCGCGGTCACGACTGCGTCCAGTTCACCCTGTCCGACCATGCCGACGACTGGGAGTTCCGGCGGGGCGGCGAGGTCGTCCGGGTGCCGGTCGACGGCCGCTACAAGGTGGGGTCGGGCCTTGCGGTGCGGGACGCGCTGCGCGCCGGCTTCGGCCTCAGCCTCACACCCCGCCGCTATGTGGCGGAGGACATCGCCCGCGGGACCCTCGCGACCGCGCTGCACGACTGGTCGAAGGTCGAGACCTCGATCTACGCCGTCTATCCGTCGCGGCGGTATCTGGTGCCGAAGGTCCGGGCTTTCGTCGATTTCGTCGTCGACGTCTTTGCCGAAGCCTGACCCGTCCCCCGGGGCGCGCCGTTCAGGGAAGACGCGCCGTACCGGTGGGCGGCCTCAGTGGCCGCCGCCGGCCTCGCGTTCGGCCAGGATCGCCTCGCTCGTCGCGACCAGCACCGACAGCGCCACGCCTTCGGCGGCCAGCCCCACCTCCGGTAGCGCCGGGAAGGTCGGGGCGATGCGGATGTTCCGGTCGTCCGGGTCGCGGCCATAGGGGAAGGTCGCGCCGGGCGCCACCATCGCCACCCCGGCCTCCTGCGCCAGCGCCACGGTCCGGCGGGCGCTGCCGCGCCGCACGTCCAGGCTGATGAAGTAGCCACCCTCCGGCTCGGTCCAGCGGGCGATGCCGGCGCCGCCGAGATGCTCGGCGAACACCGTCTGCACGCGCTGGAACTTCGGCACGATGATCCCTCGGTGCCGCTGCATCAGCGCGGCGATGCCGGCCTCGTCGCGCAGCAGCCGGACATGGCGCAGTTGGTTCAGCTTGTCCGGGCCGATCGACTGGCGGCTGAGATGCTTCCGGGCCCAGTCCATGTTCGCGGCCGAGCCGGCGAACAGGGCCAGCCCGGCGCCGGCGAAGGTGATCTTCGAGGTCGACCCGAAGATGAAGGGCCGGTCGCCATGGCCGTGCCGGCCGCAGGCCTCCAGGATGTTGGCCAGCTGGTGCGGCCGGTCGGTCAGGTGGTGCACCACGTAGGCGTTGTCCCAGAACAGCCGGAAATCCGGCGCGGCGGTGCGCATCGCCGCCAGCCGCTCCACCGTCTCGGGGGAATAGGTCTCGGCCGTCGGGTTGCTGTATTTCGGCACGCACCAGATGCCCTTCACCGACGGGTCTTCGGCCACCAGCCGCTCGACCACGTCCATGTCCGGCCCGTGCCCGGTCAGCGGCAACGGCACCAGCCGGATGCCGAAGCCCTCGCAGATGGAGAAATGGCGGTCATAGCCAGGGACCGGGCACAGGAAGGTGATCGGGGCCTGCGCCGCCCAAGGCCTGTCGCCGCCCGGCACGCCGTGCAGCAGCGCGAAGGCGATCAGGTCGTGCATCAGCGTCAGGCTGGAGTTGCCGCCGACCAGCACCTGCTCCGCCGGGGCGCCCAGCATCGGCGCGAACAGCGCCCGCGCCTCCGGCAGGCCGCGGACATCGCCGAGATAGTTGCGGCAGTCGCCGCCATCGGCCGACCGGAAGCCGTCCGGGCCGGGCAGGGACAGCAGCTCGTTCGACAGGTCCAGCTGCTCCGGCGACGGCTTACCCCGGGTGCTGTCCAGCTTCAGGCCGCGAGCCTTGAAGGCGGCATGCCGGTCCCCCGCCTGCCGCCGGAAGGCGCGGAGGTCGTCGGTCATCATGGTCTCGAGGCTCTGCATGGCCGTCTCCGGGCGCGATCGTGGCGGAACGATGCGGGAAGACTAGCGATGCAGGGCGCCGGCGGGCGAGGGCGGAGCCATGCGGCGATGTCGGCTCTGCCCTGCCGTCGCGGGTGACCCCGAGCTCAGCTCGCCGCCTTCTCCTTGGTGCCGCCGATCAGGTTGCGCTCGAGCTGCGTGCGCAGGTTGTCGTCCGCAAAATAGGACAGGTTCTGCTCGCGGATCTTGGCGCCCTCCTCGTCATACAGGAAGGGCAGGGTGCAGTAGCGCGTGCCCTTGGTCACCGGCAGCGCCTCGTGCAGCAACGAGCAGGAGAACACCACCGCGCCGCCGGTCGGTGCCTTGTAGCTGTGGCGGTCATATTCGGGGAAGCGCAGCTCGCCGCCCTCGAACTCGTCGGCGTTCAGGTTGATGGTGACGGCGAAGCGGCGGTGTGCCGTGCCCTTGGTGGTGTTGTCGCGATGGGCGCGGAAATAGCCGCCTTCGCCGGAATCGTAGCAGGCGACGATGTAGCGCTCGATCCGGGTGGCGTTGAACTGGAACGCCTTCTTGATCTCGGGCACCAGGCGGCGCTCGATCCGGGCCTTCATGGCGAGGCGCAGCGGCTCGTCCTCGATCGTGGCGTCCTTTCGCTTCTTGTGCGCATGGTCGACCGCGGCGGCGGTGCGGCCGTCCGGCAGCGTCTGCATGAAGCCGCTCTCCTCGCCGCCGACCTTCTTGTAGTAGTCGATCAGGGCGCGGCAGAACTCGGGCTCGAACAGATACGGCACCACCAGCACCGGCGCGCCGGGCGTGGCCGTGCCCAGCCGGGTCAGCGGCGGCAGCCTGCTGACGAACTCCGTCAGGATCTTGGCGTGCTCGACCCCGTCCTCGATCGGGAAGCGGGCCAGCACGCGCAGATTGGGCGACAGCACGTAGCTGATCTTGCGCTGCTCGGCGCCATAGGACGGGCTGATCTTGCCGTCGAAATCGAAGAAGTGGCGCAGCCCCGGAACGCGGGTCGGCAGCCGCCCCGGCTGGGCGTCGTCCTTGTCCTGGGTGACGCCGAAGAAGGTGGCGTGGCCATCGTTGAACGGCCCGACCTCGGCCGCGATCGCCGACAGCAACCGCTTGGACTGCGCATCTCCGGCCGAGCCGAAGAAGCTCAGGACGACATAGCGCCCGGCCACGGTATCGAAGCGGAAATCCGGCCGCTGCGGCGTCGGGACCACGAAGAGCGGCGCGGGATCGCCGGGCTCCAGCAGACGGGACATTCAATCCTCCACGGAAATACGATCCAATTGAGAGCTGCTCGCATATTACAGCAGGATTATGGCTGCCGTCGTGCCTTGTGTCACATGTCGCGCTGACGTCGCTGCATGGCGAATCCGGGCGGCGCGGCGCGGCGCCGGCCGTGCCAGGGTTGAGCGCCGGGAGTCGCCCGAGATCGAGACGAGGTCAGGATGAGCCGCAGCCGTACCACACCCCGCCGCCGCCGTGATGGCGCGGGTGGCCTCCACCAGCTTCCCTGGCAGCTGGTGGAGAACCCGATGCCGCCGGTCGAGGTGCTGCGGCCCGACCAGGTCGAGCGCATCCACGACGCCTCGCTGACCATCTTGGAAGAGATCGGGATGGACTTCCTGCATGACGAGGCGATCGAGATCCTGCGCCGCGCCGGCGCCCGGACCACGCCCGGCAGCCGCCGCGTCCGCCTCGACCGCGGCCTGGTGCTGGACGCGGTGGCGAAGGCGCCGTCCAGCTACACCTTCCACGCCCGCAATCCGGAGCGGGACGTCCGGATGGGCGGCCGGTCGATCGTCTTCGCCTCGGTCGGCTCCGCCCCGAACGTGTCCGACATCGAGGGCGGGCGGCGGGTCGGCAATTACCGCGACTACTGCAACCTGCTGCGCCTCGGCCAGTCGCTGAACGCGATGCACATCTTCGGCGGCTATCCGGTCGAGCCGGTGGACCTGCATCCCTCGACCCGGCATCTCGACGCGCTGCGCGCCTTCGTCACCCTGTCGGACAAGCCGTTCCACGCCTACGCGCTGGGCCGGGTGCGGATGCGCGACGGCATCGAGATCGCCCGCATCGCCCGGGGCGTGAGCCGGGAGCAGCTGGAACGCGAGCCCAGCCTGTTCACCGTGGTCAATACCTCCTCGCCGCTGCGCCTGGACGGGCCGATGATCGAGGGCCTGATCGAGATGGCGAAGGCCGGGCAGATCGTGACGGTCACGCCCTTCACCCTATCCGGCGCCATGGCCCCGGCGACGCTGGCCGGCGCGCTGGCGCAGCAAAATGCCGAGGCGCTGGCGACCATCGCCCTGATCCAGCTGGTCAAGCCCGGCGCGCCGGTGATGTATGGCGGCTTCACCTCGAATGTCGACATGAAGTCCGGGGCACCGGCCTTCGGCACGCCGGAATACGCCAAGGCGGCGCTGGCCGGCGGCCAGCTGGCCCGGCGCTATGGCATCCCCTACCGCTCCTCCAACACCAACGCCTCGAACGCGGTCGACGTGCAGGCGACCTATGAGAGCATGGTGTCGCTCTGGGCGGCGGTGCAGGGCCACGCCAACATGGTGATGCACAGCCTCGGCTGGCTCGAGGGCGGCCTGCGCGCCAGCTTCGAGAAGATGATCGTCGATGCCGAGCTGGTGCAGACGATGATCGAGTTCCTGCAGCCGCTGGTGGTCGACGACGACACGCTCGGCCTCGACGCGATCCGCGAGGTCGGCCCCGGCGGGCACTTCTTCGGCGCGCAGCACACGCTGGCGCGCTACGAGACCGCCTTCTACGCGCCGCTGCTGTCCGACTGGCGGAATTTCGAGAGCTGGCAGGAGGCCGGGGCGCCGGACGCGACCCAGCGGGCGCACCAGCTGTACAAGCGCATCCTGGCCGAGTTCGAGCCGCCGCCGCTGGACCTCGCCATCGCCGAGGAGCTCGACGCCTTCGTCGCGAAGCGCAAGGAAGAGGGCGGGGTGCCGAGCGACTGATCGGTCAGGGAGCTTCTTTTAATTGTCATCCTCGGGCTTGACCCGAGGATCCAGGGGCAGCCAGAGCGGCTCCAGGCGGCCCCTGGATTGCCGGGTCAAGCCCGGCAATGACAGAAAAAGGGGCGGTTCTCGGATCCTACGCACTCCCGATCAAAATCCCCGTCAAAAACACCAGTAGCCCGCCGACCACCACCTGGAAGGTCGAGGACAAGAGCGGCGTATCCATGAAGCGGTGGCGGATCCAGGAGATCACCGCCAGCTCCACCGCCACCACCGCGACGGCGAGGCTGGTGGCCGTCCAGAAGTCGGGGATCAGATAGGGCAGGGTGTGGCCGAGGCCGCCCAGCGCGGTCATGCCGCCGCAGACCAGGCCGCGCAGCCAGGGGCGCCCGCGCCCGGTCAGGCTGCCGTCGTCGGACAGCGCCTCGGCGAAGCCCATGCTGATGCCGGCGCCGACCGAGGCGGCGAGGCCGACCAGGAAGGTGTCGAAGCTGTCATGCGTGGCGAAGGCCGCGGCGAAGAGCGGGGCGAGGGTGGAGACCGACCCGTCCATCAGCCCGGCCAGGCCCGGCTGCACGATCTGCAGCACGAACAGCCGGCGCTCGTCCTCGCCCTCGCGTTCCTGCACCTTGGCCGGCACGTGCTTCGCCTCGAGCTGGCCCGCCACATGTTCGTGCCGCCGCTCCTCCGCCGCCAGGTCGCCCAGCAGCTGGCGGATCGAGGCATCGGTGGCGCGGCCGGCGGCGCGCTCGTAGAAGCGCCGGGTCTCCGCCTCCATCGCCTCGGCCTGCTTCCGCACGGTCTCCAGCGCCAGCGGCCGGGCCAGCCAGACCGGCCGGCGGCGGATGAAGCCGCGGACGACATGGCGGTTGATCAGCGGGATGTGGTCGCCGAAGCGCTTCTTGTAGAGCTCCAGCAGCCGGTGGCGGTGCCCGTCCTCCTCCCGCGACATGCCGCGGAACACCGCGGCCGAGGCCGGGAAGTCGGCGGCCAGGCCCTCGGCGAAATCGCCGTAGATCCGCGCATCCTCCTCCTCCAGCGAGATCGCCAGGGCCAGCAGCTCGCGCTCGCTCAGTTGCGAAAAGTCCTTCATCGCCGTCTCCGCTTCGCTCGCCCTTCGCTTCTCCGCCCGGTGGCGGGGCGAAGGCAATGACGAACGACTCGCAGCGCGGTGGCGCCGGGCGAGGCCGCGTCGCAGGCGGGATATAAATTCATAACGATGTCCTTATATTGTGATGGAGTTCGCATCGGCCCGGCGGTACCGTCGCCTTGCGCCCGCCGCGGTTTCCAGGAAGGTCCGGCCATGACCAGCACCCGTTTCCACGATCTCCTCGCTGCCAAGCCGATCCTGTTCGCCGATGGCGGCATGGGCACCGGCCTGTTCGCCCAGGGGCTGGAGACGGGCGACAGCCCGGAGCTGTGGAACATCGACCGGCCGGAGCGGGTGCAGGCGGTGCATCGCGGCTTTGCCGAGGCCGGCTCCGACATCATCCTGACCAACACCTTCGGCGGCAATGCGCGGCGGCTGGCGCTGCACAGCGCCCAGAACCGGGTGCGCGAGCTGAATGTCGCCGGCGCCCGCATCGCCCGCGCGGTGGCCGAGGAGTTCGACCGGCCGGTGATCGTCGCCGGCTCGATGGGCCCGACCGGCGACATCTTCCAGCCGGTCGGCGTGCTGAGCTACGAGGAGGGCGTGGCCGCCTTCGCCGAGCAGGCCGAGGCGCTGGCCGAGGGCGGCGTCGACGTGCTGTGGATCGAGACCATCTCGGCGGCGGAGGAGATCCAGGCGGCGATCGAGGGCGCGTCGCGCACCGGCCTGCCGGTCGTGTCGACCATGACCTTCGACACCAACGGCCGCACCATGATGGGGCTGACGCCGGAGGCGGCGATCACCCATGGCCGCAACTGCGCCTGCCGGCCCACCGCCTTCGGCGCCAATTGCGGCATCGGCCCGGCCCAGCTGCTGGACAGCATCCTCGGCCTGGTGCGGGCTTCGGACGGCGACGACATCATCGTCGCCAAAGGCAATTGCGGCATCCCGCAATACCGGGAAGGCGCCATCGTCTATGACGGCACGCCGGAGATCATGGCCGACTACGCCGTGCTGGCGCGCGATGCCGGTGCCCGCATCATCGGCGGCTGCTGCGGCACGACGCCGGAGCACATCCGCGCCATGGTCGCGGCGGTGAACGGCACCGCCCGCGGCCCGGTGCCGGATGTCGAGACGGTCGAGCGGCTCCTGGGCCCGATC
>NZ_JANX01000276.1 GCF_000767795.1 Inquilinus limosus MP06
CGCCGGCCTCGATCGCGCTGGCCTGCCGGGCCAGGCGGATCAGGCCCAGCGCGCCGGCGGAGCTGCTGAGGCGATGGGCCAGCCGCGCCATGTCGCGGCGATCGCCGGTCCCGGCCGCGGCGTCGATCGCCCGGACCACGCGGCCGCGACACTCGCTGGAACATCAGCGCCAACCGGGCCAGCTCGCCGGTGCCGAGGATCTCCTGGCGCTCGGTGAAAAACTCCCCGTCCACCAGGGCCGTCGGGTCGGTCGCCAGTGCCGGCGGCTCGACCGGCGACCGCGCCTCCGAGACCGCGGCCAGCATGCGCTGCAGCACTGCCAGCTGTAGCGGCTTGCCCAGGATCCGCTCGATGCCCGCCAGGGCGCAGCGCTGCCGGCTGCCGTCGGTCAGGTCCGCGGTCAGCGCCAGGATCTGGGGCGGCTCGTGGTCGCCCGGCAACGCCCGGATCCGCCGCGTCGCCTCCAGCCCGTCCATGCCGGGCATGTGCAGGTCCATCATGACCACGTCGAACCCGCCGGCCGCCGCCGCCTCGATCGCCGCCTGGCCGCTGTCGGCCAGGGTCACGCGATGGCCCAGCCGGCCCAGCAGCCCGGCGGCCACGGCGCGATTGATCGGGTCGTCGTCGACGACCAGGACCGACAGCACCGGGCCGGCGGTGATCGGGACAGGCGCCTGCGGCTGCGCCGTCCCCGGCGTCACCGGCACGGCCAGGCGGAAGGTGCTGCCGGTTCCGGGCGTGCTGTCCACCGTCAGGGTGCCGCCCAGCAGGTCGATGATCCGGCGGCAGATCGCCAGTCCCAGCCCGGTGCCGCCATAGCGGCGCGCGATCGAGGAATCGGCCTGGATGAAGTCGCCGAAGATCCGCTCGTGCATCTCGGGCGCGATGCCGATGCCGCTGTCCGCCACCGCCATGCGCAGCGTCGACCGCGGCATCGCCCCGGCCATCGGCTCCAGCTCGACCGTCACGGTGATGCCGCCGTCGGCGGTGAACTTGACGGCGTTGCTCAGTAGGTTGATCAGCACGCGGCCGAGGCGGCGCGGGTCGCTGTGCAGGATCGCCTCCGGCGGCGCGTCGATCGACAGGGCCAGCGACAGCCCCTTCGCCGCGACCTGGGGGCGGATCAGCTCGACCGCGTCGGCGACCAGCCGGCGCAGGTCGAAATCGTGCAGGTCGAGCGACTCCTGGCTGTTCTCGAGCCGGGCGTAGTCGAGGATACCGTCGATCAGGTCCAGCAGCGACCGGCCCGATTCCTCGGCGATCTCCAGATACCGGCGCTGCTCCTCGGGCAAGGGATCGCGGTCCAGGATCTGCAGCATTCCCAGCACGCCGTTCATCGGCGTCCGGATCTCGTGGCTGACGACCGCAAGGAATCGCGACTTCGCCTCGTTGGCGATCTCTGCGGCCCGCCGGGCCCGCCGCGCCTCCCGTTCCTTGGCCACCGCGCGCTTGCGGGCGGTGTCGAGCTCCGCCGTGCGCTCCGTCACCTTCTGCTCGAGTCCTTCATTGGCCCGCAGCAGGTCGGTGCGCGCGCCGTCGAGCGCGGTGAACAGCCGGGCATTCGCCAGGGCGATGGCCGCCTGCGCCGCCAGGACCTGCACCACCTCCAGCCGGCGCGGGCTGAAGACGCCGGCGGCCAGGTTGTTCTCGAGATAGATCAGGCCGTCGACCTGGCCGCGCTCATCCAGCGGGGCGCACAGGATCGACGCGACGCGATGGGCACGGATATAGGGATCACGCAGGAATTCGGGCGAATGCTGGGCGTTGTCCAGCACCAGCGCCTCGCGGGTGCGCAGCACATAGGACAGCACCGACTGGGGCACGGCATCGCTGTCCTCCAGCCGGCCCGATCCGTCGCCGGCGAGCAGCGAGACCTCGCGGTTGCGTCCGACGGCCTCGACATGCAGCCCGTCGTCGCGCCGCAGCACCAGGACGCCGTAGGAGGCGCCGGCGCTGTCCTGGATCGCGCCGAGGACCCGCTGCACCAGCTGGCGCAGCTCGATCTCGCCGGAGATCGAATGGGCGGCGCGCAGCACGGCCCGGAAGTCGATGTCGTCCTCACCGGTCGAGCTGTGGGACTCGCGCAGCGAGGCCCGCCCGGGGCGCGACCGCACCGCCAGGCGCGGGAACTCCTCCTCCAGCGCGGCGACCTTGGCCGCCGCCCCCCAATAGCCGTACAGCGTCGCCGCCTCGCGCAGATGGGCCATGCCGGACACCTCGTTGCCCAGCCCCAGGCAGAAGCGCCCGGCCTGTTCGTTGGCCAGGGCGGCGTGGTGGGTCAGCTTGCTGGCCTCGGCCCGGCGGATGGCGTCGCCATAGAGGCGCAGCGCATCGCCGGCCCGGCCCTCGACGCGCGCCAGCTCTGCCTCGACCAGATGGTGCAGGGCGCCGAAATTGTGCGGGTTCTGCTCGCTCCAGCCGAGCAGCCTGTCGCGCAGCGCGGCGAAGCCGTCATCCCGGCGGCTGCCCTCCGCCACGGTGGCCAGCAGCAGGAAGGCGACGCCGTCGGCCTCGACTGCCACGCCGGCGACCGCGGGCAGGCTGGCCGCCGTCGGGCCGACGAGGTGCCGGACCAGGTCGGCATCCCGGAACAGCACGGCCAGCTGCAGGCGACGGATCAGGTAGTTGCCGCGGGCGACGAAATCCAGGGCCTGCAGCCAGGCATCCTCCTCCGCCTCGCTGCGCACCCGGTCGCGAGCCATGCTGGTGGGGGCCGCCGACGCGCCCATCAGCGCCGCGGCAAAGTCGATCTGCATCCGGCAATGCTCGGCCGCCGTGCGGTTCTTCTCGCCGATCAGCCGCAGATGCTCCTCGCCGATGCGGGCGACCTCGGCGAGCCCCCCGCCGCTGCCCAGCAGGTGGATGACATAGGCGGCGGCGTGATAGGCGCCGAACTGGATGTCGCCCATCTCGAAGCCGGCGCGGATGCCGTCGAGGTTGAGCTGCAGCGCGCCGTCCAGCGGGTGCAGCCAGTGCCGCAGGAAATAGGTGTAGACGAAGGTCGTGCTGGCGGTGAGCGGGTGGCCGAGTTTGGCGTCCAGGGCGACCGCGGTGCGGGCAAAGGCATCCGCCGTGACGCTGTCGCCGGTCATCCCCCGCAGGGTCAGGGCCAGAGTGACGATGATGCCGGGCGCCAGCGTGTCGCCGCCATGCTGCAGCATCAGATTGGCGTTGCGCAGCGCCATCAGCGCGAAAAGCGCCGGCTGCAGCGTGTTGTGCGCGTCCGGCGCCAGACGGAACAGGATCTGCATCGCCGCCGCCAGGCGCCGGTCCCGCAGCGGCGGCAGGTCCAGCAGCACCTCGGCCGGGCGCCCGGCCATCAGCCGCTGGAACTCGGCGAATTCGGCGCCGACGGCCTCCTGCTGCTGCTCCGGGGTCTCCGGCAGCTCGATCCCGACCAGTCGCAACGCCCGGCGGCCGACCTCGATCGCCTCGTTCTCCATCAGCCGGGCATCGAGCGACACCAGCTGCAGCATGGCCAACTGCAGCCGGTGCTCGTCGTCCCTGAGCCGGGCGGCCAGGCCCTCGACCTCGCGATCGAAGGCGGCGTGGTCCTGGGTCAGCATTCGGCATTCGGCCAGCACCAGCGCCGCCTCGGCCATATCGGCGTAACGGGTATCCCACTGGCCGGGATCGGTCAGGCCCAGCCCGGTCTCGGCATAGTCGCGCGCCGGCCCGAAGGCGGCGGCGGCACGCGCCTGCCGGGCGGCGATCAGGTTGATCCCGGCGCAGCGCGCCCGCAGATCCGGATCATCGTCCATCGGTCCCGCAGCGTTCAGATGGCGGGCGATGGCGAAGGCGGCGCCCGGCAGCTCATCGGGCACCGTCCGCTCCAGCAGCAGCCGTGCGATGCGGCGGTGCAGCCCGGCGGGATCGTCGGCGAGACGATAGGCCGCCTCGCGGATCCGGTCATGGGCGAAGGCGAAGCCGCCCTCGCGCGCCGTCATCAGCCCTTCCGCCACCGCGCTGTCGAGAATGGCGCGCAGCGACGGTCCGTCGATATCGAGGACGGCGCCCAACTCGTCGGCATCGACCTGCATGCCCAGGCAGGCGCTGGTGGTCACCACGCGCCGCAGCTCCGCCGGCAGATGGCCGATGCGGTCGGCCAGGAAGCCGACCACATTGTCGGTGGCCTGCACCGCCGCGATCCGGCCGAGGTCCCAGCGGCCAGCCGAGCCGATCGCCCCGGTCTCGCGCAGATGGCCCAGCAGCTGCCGCGCGAACAGCGGGTTACCCAGGGTCTTGGCATGCACCAGGGCGGCGGCGGCGGCCATGTCGCCGGGCTCTCCGCGATAGGCCGCGGCCAGCATCGCCTCGATATCGTCCGGCGCCAGCGGCTGCAGGTCGATGCGGAGCACCCCGCCGAGCTGCGCGTCAAGGGCGCAGAGCGCATCGTGCAGCGCCTGCCCGGGATCGGCCTCCCCGTCGCGGCAGGTGCCGATCAGCAGCAGCCCGCCGGACGGCGCGGCGCGGCAGATCGGGCCCAGCAGCTCCAGGCTCGCGGCGTCGGCCCATTGCAGATCATCGACCAGCAGCACCATCGGATGGTCGGGCGTGGCGAAGACGGCGACCAGATCCTGCACCGCCTGCGTCAGCCGGTTGCCGGCCTCGGCCGGGGCCAGCGGGATGGATGGCGGCTGCGGGCCGATCAGCCGGTCGAGGCCGGGCACCAGCTCGGCCAGCGCACCGGCGCTACGGCCCAGCCGGTCCAGTAGGGCCGTACGCCAGGCGGCGACCATGGCGTCGGGCTCAGTCAGCACGCTGCGGACCAGCCCGGCGAAGGCGTGGGCCAGGCCGAGATAGGGCACGTCGCGCTGCTGCTGCTCGAACTTGCCGGCGGCGAAGTGACCGCCGGCCTGGGCCACGCGATCACGAATCCCGGCGGCCAGCGCGGTCTTGCCGATGCCGGGCGCGCCCGTCACCAGCACGGCGCCGCTGCGGCCGTCCCGCGCCATGCCGAACGCTTCCTCCAGGATGGAGAGCGGGGCTGCCCGGCCGTACAGGATCGAATCGCCGAAGGCATCGCCGTCGTCGCCGGCCATGAGGGCGAAGGCGGCAATCCGCCCGCCCCCCGCGCCCGTGGGCTCAAAGCCGGCGCGGCAGCGTCCCAGGTCCTCCGCGAGGTCGGCGGCATTGCGGTAGCGCGCCGTCGCGTCCTTCATCAGCAGCGCCGTGACGATCTCCCCCAGCACCGTGGGAAAGCCGGGCAGCAGCTCGTCCAGCGGCACGGGGCGCTGGGCCAGATGGGCGTGCAGCAGGTCCAGCCGCTCCTCGCCCAGGAAGGGCGGCCGGCCCGCGAACAGCTGGTACAGGATGGCGCCGAGCGAATAGAGATCGGCGCGGTGGTCGACCGGCCGGTTCATCCGGCCCGTGCGCTCCGGGGCGACGGCGGTCAGGTCCAGCACGGTCGGCAGGGCCTCGGCCGGGGTGGACTCGCCGCGGCCGAGCGCCAGGGCCCCGCCGAAATCGATGTAGTTGATCCGGCCGTCTTGCGGATTGATGACGATGTTGTGGGTGGACAGGTCGCCGTGCAGGACGCCGCGCTCATGCACATGGGCCAGGCCGAGCGCCAGGGCCTCGGCGACCGTGATCCGGCCGGCCAGGTCCGGCGGGGCGGCGGCGATCCACTCGGACAAGGTGATCCCGCCAATATCCTCCAGCACCAGGGCCGGCCCGTCGGACCAAACCCCGACAGGGCGGACCACGAGGGCGGAGTCGAAGCGCGAGAGGATGTCGTGCTCGTGGCGCAGCCGGTCGACCAAACCGACCGCCGTCTCCCCCATCATCTCCTTCAGGACGACGGAGCGGCCGTCCTCGAGGACGGCGCGGATCACGGTGGTCGTGGAGGTGCGATGAATGACCTCGCGGCGGCGAAGGCGGTATGGCTCGTCCGGCACGGCTGCATCTCCCCGGGGGCAGGCCCGGCGCTGTCCCTAGACCACCCCTATAGCAGCTAGCCCCCGCCAACGTCCCACGGTCCGTGGCCGCCCAGGCCGGGGCACTGTGAACGGCCGTTCATCGGCTATCGCAACTTTGTGCCGATAGGAGGTTATTTCATTCACGCATCTGATCATTCAAAAATAACTCCTGCTTCCCGAAGCATTCCATATTGGACACGGCTGCGCGCCGGCCCGGCGCGCTTCGCATTTCGCTGGAGGCTCCGCGGCATCGGTGCCAATCTGGTGGCATAGTCCACCGTATTTCGATGACGCCATGAACCCGCCGCGGCCTCCGGCCAACGACAATCCCCATCCCGAAGATCTCTGCCGGTTGCGGACGAGCGAGGTGAAGCGCCGGTTCGTCGCGAAGATCGCCTGCGCCGCGCGGGAAGGGCAGCCGCCGCTGCGCTTCGAGTCCTCGCCGGACTGGTACGCCCTGCAGCGGGACTAGCAGGCCGGGACGTCCGACGGCGGCTACAGCGGCGGCGTGGCCAGCGCGTCCTGCAGCGCCGTGAGAAAGGCCTGCGCGGCGAGCGACAGCGGCCGTCGCTGCGATACGATCATGCCGATCGAGACCGGGATGCGCGGCTCGAAGGGCCGCACCGCAATGCCGGGCGCCGCCGCCGCGTCCCAGACCGAATACTCGTCGACCAGGGCCAGGCCGCGGCCGCGCTCGACCAGCTTGCGCACCACATGGCTGTGATTGGCCGAGAGCGGGTTGCGGACCTGCACGCCCTCATCGGCCAGCGTCTTGGCGATCGCGGCGCCGAAGGGCAGGGTCCTGGGATAGGTGATCAGCGGCATCCCGGCCAGATCCGCCGCCTTGATCCCAGGGCGCCGGGCCAGCGGATGCGCTGCCGGCAGGATGCAGACCATCGACCCGGTGCGCAGCGTCCGCGCGGTCAGGTCCACCTCCTGGCTCGGATGGTGGACCAGGCCGAGATCGTAGTTCCCCCGGCTGACGAAGGAATGGATCTTGTCGGAATCGACGACGTCGATCTGGACGACGACATCCGGGTAGCGGGCATTGAACGCCTCGGCCACCAGCGGCAGCAGGGCCACGCCGAACGTGGCCAGCGTGGCGACCTGGACGAAGCCGCTCTTCAGCCGCGCCAGGTCGCCCGACAGCGTCTCGATGAAGGCCAACTCCTCCATCAGCCGGGCCGCATGGGCGAACAGGATCTCGGCCTCCGGCGTCGGCTGCAGCCGTCCGCCGTTGCGCTGGAACAGCGAGATGCCGATGGCCCCCTCCAGCTGTTTCAGCGACTTGCTGGCGTTCGGCTGGGTCGTGCCCAGGATCTCCGCCGCTTCCGTGACCGAGCCGGTCTTCATGAACACCATCAGGGTCTCGAGGTGCCGGATCTTGATCCTGTGCATGCGCGGCCCCGTCAGGTGCTCATTCCAATTCGGAATGGAAAGCTCGAATAAATGAATTTTCCATGACGGCGTAGAGCTGCCTAGCATTCTTTCGAAAATCAGACGCAAGCCGGGAATTCGTGCCGGAAAAAGGCACGCCAACCGCCCTGCGGATAGGGAAGGCTTCGGTTCACGACGGCGGGAGACGCGTCATGGCGTGGGGCTGCGCGTGCAGAGTACCGGTCGGCCAGACCGGCGGGGCGGGTGTCGATGTCGCCGCCAGTTGATCCGGTCGCCTCCGACCCGGCCCTGCCGGGCAGGGCCGACGTGGTCGTGGTCGGCGGCGGGATCATCGGCGCCGCGACCGCGCTGTTCCTGGCCGAGAAGGGGCTGTCGGTCGCGCTCTGCGAGAAGGGCCGCATCGGCGGCGAGCAGTCCAGCCGTAACTGGGGCTGGTGCCGCAAGATGGGCCGCGACCCTTCCGAGCTGCCGCTGGCGATCGAAAGCCTGCGCCTCTGGGAGGGCATGAACACCCGGGTCGAGGCCGAGACCGGCTTCCGCAAGGCCGGGATTTTCTATCTCTGCGAGACGCCGCAGGACATCGCCCAGCACGAGGCGTGGCTGGAGCATGCCCGCGAATTCCAGCTCGACTCCCGGCTGATCGACGGCGACGAGATCT
>NZ_JANX01000277.1 GCF_000767795.1 Inquilinus limosus MP06
CGGGCCGCCGCCCGGCTCGGCCTCGGCGCCCTGGTCGACGGCGTGCTGGACGGCAGGCTCGACGCCCCCGCCCTGCCCCCGACCTTCGAGCGCGCGGCGCTGGAGGCGATCCGCACCGACATCTTCACCCGCCTGCCCGAGCTGAAGCGCTTCGACGGCGAGCTGCAGCAGCGCGTGGTCGAGGGCTTCCGCGCCCTCGACGTCAACCGTATCGGCCTGGCCCGGTCGGTCATCGCCCACCGGCATCGCGACGGGCTGCCGCGCGGCAATGCCGGCATCGGGCCGCTGGGCGTGCTGAACGGCGAGCTGGCGAAGAAGCGCAACCACCTGCCGATCCGCCAGCTGCTGGAGAAGGCCGGCCCGGCGATCCAGCAGCTGAAGCCGGTGTTCATGATGAGCCCGCTGTCGGTGGCGCAGTTCCTGAAGCCGGGGGCGCTGTCCTTCGACCTGCTGGTGATCGACGAGGCGTCGCAGGTCGAGCCGATCGACGCGCTGGGCGCCATGGCCCGGGTGCGGCAGATCGCGGTGGTGGGCGACGAGCGGCAGCTGCCGCCCACCCGCTTCTTCGCCAAGCTGACCAGCGACATCGAGGAGCGGGACGAGGATGACGAGCAGACCGTCGCCGCCCGCGACGCGGAGAGCATCCTCGACCTCTGCCTGGCCAAGGGCGTGCCGGCGCGGATGCTGAACTGGCACTACCGCAGCCGGCACCAGTCGCTGATCGCCGTCTCCAACCGCGAATTCTACGAGAACCGGCTCTTCATCGTGCCCAGCCCGTATGACGCGGTCGCCGGCATGGGGCTGAAGTTCAACCACCTGCCCGACGCGCATTACGACCGCGGCAACACCCGCACCAACCCGGCCGAGGCCCGGACGGTGGCGGAGGCGGTGATCCGCCATGCGCGGGAGACGCCGCAGAAGTCGCTCGGCGTCGCCACCTTCTCGGTCGCCCAGCGCCAGGCGATCCAGAAGGACCTGGAGCTGCTGCGCCGCGCCCATCCGGAGACGGAGGAGTTCTTCCGCAACGCCGGGTCCGAGCCGTTCTTCATCAAGAACCTGGAGAACATCCAGGGCGACGAGCGGGACGTGATCTTCATCTCGGTCGGCTACGGCCGCACCGCCTCCGGCTACATGGCGATGAGCTTCGGCCCGCTCAGCGGCGAGGGCGGCGAGCGTCGGCTGAACGTGCTGATCTCCCGCGCCAAGGAGCGGTGCGAGGTGTTCTCCTCGATCACCGGCGACGACATCGACCTGGAGCGCACCCGGTCGCGCGGCGTGACGGCGCTGAAGCTGTTCCTGAGCTACGCCCAGACCGGGCGGCTCGACGTCGCCCAGCCCAGCGGCCGCGGCGCGGATTCGGCCTTCGAGGAGCATGTGGCGCGGGCGCTGGCGGCGCGCGGCCATGAGGTGAAGGCGCAGATCGGCACCGCCGGCTTCTTCGTCGACCTCGCCGTGGTCGACCCGGAGAAGCCGGGCCGCTTCGTCCTCGGCATCGAATGCGACGGCGTGCCCTATCACGCCTCGCGCTCGGCCCGGGACCGCGACCGGCTGCGCCAGCGGGTGCTGGAGGATCACGGCTGGATCATCCACCGCATCTGGAGCCTGGACTGGTACATGCGGCCGGCCGAGGAGCTGCGGAAGCTGGAGGACGCCATCGCCGCCGCCCGGGCCGAGTGGCGCGAGCGCGACGAGGGCACCGCCGCGGCGCCCGCCAGGCCGGCGCCGATCGAGTTCAGCTTCCAGCCGGTCGACCAGGACACCGAGATCGTCCAGGCGCGGATCGGGGAGAAGCCGCCCGCCCCGCTGGCGCAGCCCTATGAGGAGGCGGCCTTCGCCGTGACCACGGCCGTGGAGCCGCATGAGGTGCCGGTCGGCGAGATGGCGCAGCACGTGCTGCGGATCGTCGAGGCGGAAGGGCCGGTGCATGAGGACGAGATCGTCACCCGCATCCGCACGCTGTGGGGCCTGCAACGGGCCGGCAGCCGCATCCGCGAGGCGGTCGGCCGCGCTGTCGCGCTGGCCCGGCGGCAGCAGTCGATCGCCGGTGAGGGCTTCTGCGACATTCCGGGACGGGAGGTGCGGATCCGCGACCGGTCCGGCGTCGCCTCGGCCGGGCTGCGCAAGCCGGACATGCTGCCGCCCGCCGAGATCGCGGCGGCGATGCTGGCGGTGATCGACCGCAATTTCGGCGCGGGGCGCGAGGAGCTGGTGACGGCCGTGGCCCGGCTGTTCGGCTTCGCCGCGACCAGCGCACCGCTGAAGGCGGTGCTGGACGGCGGGATCGAGCGGCTGATCGCAGAAGGGCGGATCCGCGACGACCAGGGCCATCTGGTCCGGGCCGTGGCGGCCCCGTCGACGGTTAACCCTGCAGCGACACCGCCGCTATGACCGCGAGCGCGCCGGGGCGCTCCGCGATCCGGATGTCCCGCAGCCCGAACGCTGCGAAGGACGCCCGGATCGCCTCGACGATTCGCGCCTCCGGCTCATCATAGAGAACCCAGACCTCCCCGCCGGACCGCAGGCTGCTGGCGACATGCGGCAGGGCCACGCCGGGGCAGGTCCAGAAGCTGTTGACGCGGATGGCATAGATCCGGTCGAAGCCGCCCGGGGCCACCGGCCCGTTCTCGATGTCGCCCTTGGCGATGCTCGCCCGCCCGGCCGCGATCGCCGAGGCATTCACGATCCGCGCTCGCGCCACGGCGGTGTCGGAGCGATCGATGGCGGCGACTGTCGCGGTCGGTGCGCTCTCGATCACGGCCTGGATCGCCTGGCCGGTGCCGCAGCCGATCTCCAGCAGCCTCTCCCCCGGCCGCGGCGCCAGCAGGTCGATCGCGGCCCGGATGCGGGGCGAGACTGGCCCGGTCACACCCGCCCGTACACCGGCACGACCGCGCCGCGCGCGACCTGGTTGGCCGGTGACGCCAGGTGCAGGATCGTCGCCGCCACCTCCTCCACCTTCGGCCAGGCGGCGTGGCCCGCCTTGGGCATGGCGGCGCGGTTGGCCGGCGTGTCCATGGTCGAGGGCGCCACGGCGTTGACCAGGATCCCCTGCCCCGCCACCTCCTGCGCCAGGGCCACGGTCAGGGCGGCCAGCGCTGCCTTCGAGGCGGTGTAGGCGATCATGCCGGCGCCCAGGCGCCACTCCAGCGCCGGCCGGGCCGCGACATTGACGATGCGCCCGCCGGCGCCGCCGCGGCCGATCGCCTGTATCGCGCCGCGGCAGCACAGGAAGGCGCTGACGAGGTTGGTGTCGAGCTGCTGCTGCAGCAGGTCCCGGCCGGTTTCGGCGATCGGCGCCATGGCGAACCCGCCGGCGGCATGGATCGACGCCCAGAGCCCCGGCAGCGCCGCGTAGAACGCGGTCACCGCGCCCTCGTTCGCCAGGTCCGGCACCGGCGACAGCACCACCCGGTCATGGCCGCGATGGGCGAAGCGGCGCGAATCCTTCACGTCGCGGACCGGGACATGGCAGGTGGCCCCGGCCTCGAGCAGTAGCCCGACCACCGCCGCGCCGAGCGCGCCGGTGCCGCCGGTGACGACCACATGACGATCCTGGAACTCCATGACACCTCCTCGCGTCGAAGCGGGGCTTACGGTCGGGCCACCCGCCGATCCTCCAGGATCATCGCGGCGGCCTTCTCGGCGATCATGATGGTGGGCGAGTTGGTGTTGCCCGAGGTGATGGTCGGCATGATCGAGGCGTCGGCGACGCGCAGCCCCGTCAGCCCCCGCACCCGCAGCCGCTCGTCGACCACGGCCAGCGGATCCTGGCCCATCTTGCAGGTGCCCACCGGGTGGAAGATGGTGGTGGCGATGTCGCCCGCCGCCCGCGCCAGGTCGGCCTCGTCCTGCAGCGCCGGGCCGGGCCGCACCTCCTCCGGCGCGTAGCGGGCCAGAGCCGGCGCCGCGGCAATCCGCCGGGTCAGCCGGATGGCATCGACCGCGACACGACGGTCCACCTCCTCCGCCAGGTAGTTCGGCCGGATCGCCGGCGCCGCGGTCGGGTCCGGGCTCTTGATCCGCACCGAGCCGCGGCTGTGCGGCCGCAGGTTGCAGACCGAGGCCGTGAAGGCCGGGTAGCGGTGCAGCGGCTCGCCGAAGCGGTCGAGGCTGAGCGGCTGGACATGGTATTCGAGATTGGCCGTCTCCTGCGCCGGGTCGCTGCGGGCGAAGGCGCCGAGCTGGCTGGGCGCCATGCTGAGCGGGCCGCGGCGGAACAGCGCGTATTCCACGCCCATGCCGATGCGCCCGAACACGCTGTTCGCCCGCTCGTTCAGCGTCGGCACGCCCGTGACCTTGTAGACCAGGCGCAGCTGCAGATGGTCCTGCAGGTTCTCCCCCACCCCCGGAAGGTCGTGCAGCGGCTGCACGTCGTGCGCGGCGAGGAGATCGGCCGGGCCGATACCGGAATGCTGCAGGATGGCGGGGGAGCCGACGGCGCCGGCGGCCAGCACCACCTCGCCCGCCGCGGCATAGGCCTCGGTGCCGTCCGGCCGCCGGAACACCACGCCGGCGACGCGCTTGCCCTCGAGATGCAGCTTCAGCACCTGGGCATGGGTCTCGACTGTCAGGTTGGGCCGGCTCAGCACCGGCGTCAGGAAGCCCTTGGCCGCGGTCCAGCGGATGCCGCGGCGCTGATTCACCTGGAAATAGCCGCAGCCCTCATTGTCGCCGGTGTTGAAGTCCTCGGTCGGCGGGATGCCGGCCTCGGCCGCCGCCTGGCGAAAGGCGTCGAGGATCGCCCAGGACAGGCGCTGCGGCTCGACCCGCCATTCGCCGCCGGCGCCGTGGAAGGCCGAACGACCCTGCCAGTGATCCTCGGACTTGATGAAGTACGGCAGCACGTCGTCCCAGCCCCAGCCGGCATTGCCGAGCTGCCGCCACTGGTCGTAGTCGCGCGCCTGGCCGCGCATGTAGATCATGCCGTTGATGGCGGAGCAGCCGCCCAGCACCTTGCCGCGCGGATAGTTGATCGCCCGGCCGCCCAGCCCGGCCTCGTGCTCGGTCTTGAAGCACCAGTCGAGGCGCGGGTCGCCATGGGTGTAGAGATAGCCGACCGGGATGTGGACCCAGATGGTGTTCGGCTTGCCCCCGGCCTCCAGCAGCAGCACCGAGCTCTTCGGGTCGGCCGACAGACGGTTGGCCAGCACGCAGCCGGCGGAGCCAGCGCCGACGATGACGGTGTCGAACGTCCCGATCGTCCGCGTCATCGGCCCGCTATCATCCCAAGCATCATTCCCGCCCCCGATCCGCTCCGGTTTCCGGCTTCCGGCCGATCTTCCTACAAGGCCGGCGGCCATACAATCATGGCGGCCGCGACCGAGGGGGCGCTCGACGGGCCGCTCCCCTCGCGCTAACCATTCCCGGGTCAGATCTTCGAGAGAGCACCGGCAATGGCCAGCGACGTCGAAACCGTGACCGCCACTGCGGACTCGCCGCCGCGCCAGCGCATGGCGGCGCATCTGGCGGCGATCGGCCGCGGCCCCGGCCGGTTGCGGCCGCTGACCGAGGCGGAGGCGCAGGACGCCTTCGCCATCATCCTGTCCGGCGAGGCCGACCCGATGCAGGTCGGCGCCTTCCTGCTGCTGGAGCGCTATCGCGGCGAGACGGCGGCGGAGCTGGCCGGCATGATCCGCGCCGGCCGCGCCGTGGTCACCGCCGCCCCCGCCACCCGGCCGGCTCTGGACTGGCCGTCCTATGCCGCCGGCAAGACCCGCGGCGCGCCCTGGTTCCTCCTGTCCGCCCTGCTGGTGGCCCGCGCCGGCCATCCGGTGCTGATGCACGGCATCAATGTCCGCGTCACCGAAGGCATCGAGACCGAGGACGCGGTGCGGGCGCTGGGCCTGCCGGTGCCGGAGACCCCGGCCGAGGCGGCGCGGATCCTGGACGCCACCCGTTTCGCCTATCTGCCGCTGCGCGCGGTCAGCCGCACCCTGACCGAGCTGATGGAGCTGCGGCCGGTGCTGGGGCTGCGCAGCCCGGTCAACTCCGCCGCCCGCCTGCTGAACCCGTTCGAGGCCAAGGCCAGCTTCGTCGGCGTGTTCCACCCGGCCTATCAGGACCTGCACAGAGACACCGCGCGGCTCTTGGGCCAGAGCGACCTCTGCGTCGTCAAGGGCGCCGGCGGCGAGGCCGAGCGCACGCCGCTCAAGGCGCTGTCGCTGCAGCGGCTGGTGGCCGGCGAGGCACTGGACGAGACGGTGCCGCCGATCCTGGGCGAAGGCCGCGGCGAGCGGCTGGAGCGCCGCGACCTGGAGCATTTCCGCGCCGTCTGGACCGGCGCCGCCGAGGATCCGGCGGCCGAGGCGACGGTGATCGGCACCGCCGCCGTGGCGCTGGCGGTGATCGCCGGCGACAGCGGCGAGGCCACCCATGCCCGCCACCTGGACCGGGCGGCGGCGCTGTGGCGGGAGCGGAACGGCTAGCCCGCCCGTTCGGCCCGGTACGCCTCGATCGCGCTGATGATCAGCCGGTGATCGTCCTCGTGCGGCAGGCCGGAGACACCGATAACACCGATCACCTGGGCGCCGATGCGGATCGGGAAGCCGCCGCCATGGTCGATCATCGGCGTTCGGATCGACGGGCTTTCGGCCAGGGTCCGGCCGCGCGCCCTCAGCCGGTGGTGCAGCCACAGGGTGCTGTGGCCGAACTGGCGGACCGCCGCAGATTTCAGGTCGAGCCACACCTGGTTGTCGGCCGAGGTGCCGTCGAGCGCCGCCGCGAACAGCACCCGGTCGGCGACCTGGATGCGGATCGCAACCGGCGCCGGAGCGGTCTCGACCAGCCTGCGGCCGATCGCCCAGGCCTCGGCGAAGTCGAAGCGGTCGAAGGCGAGCCGCGCCTCCTCGGCCTCCAGCTCGGCGGTGCGGGCGGCGTGGTCGATCCCGGTCATCGGCTCCCTCCTCGAATCTGCGGGACCGATCCTGCCACAGCCGCGCTGCCGATGTGTCGGGTGCTTCAGTCGTCGTGCAGGGTCAGCGATCCGTCGGTCAGCCGGCAGCGCAGCGTCCTGACCGGCCCGACCGTCTCATAGGTCGCCGGGTTCAGGTGCTTCAGGGCCAGCTCGGCGCTGTTGTCCGGGAACACACGCAGCCGGATATATTCCAGCGACATCGCGCCGTTCGACGCCTCGAAGGCGTGGGTCTCGGAGGTGGCGATGAACTGCGCCGTCAGGTTGTAGGTGGTGAAGGTCGGCACCGCGACCACCG
This sequence comes from Inquilinus limosus MP06, assembly GCF_000767795.1. Taxonomy (GTDB): domain Bacteria; phylum Pseudomonadota; class Alphaproteobacteria; order DSM-16000; family Inquilinaceae; genus Inquilinus; species Inquilinus limosus_E. Next base: position 7,209 of record NZ_JANX01000277.1, read on the forward strand.
GCGGGCCGCCGGCGCCGGACGAATCGAGGCATCTGGCGAGGTCGATCACCACGCTCGGCTTGTCGCCCTGGCGCAGCTTGCGGTCGAGCTTGGCGTAGTCCCAGCCGGTATCCCGGTCGGCATAAGCCGGCGCCGCGGCGGTAAGCAGCACGGCCAACGCCGGGACCGAAGCGCAGAACAGTCGCGCGCGGAGAGTCATCGGGGCGGTTCCTTCCGGTGGATGCGGAGGCCGTCAACCGGCCATGGGACCGCGATCCTACCCGATTCGCACCGAGGGCGAGCCGCGAAGGATGCGGGCGGCCGGGCAGCGGCCCGGCCGCCCGGCGACCTCAGGCCTCCTTGTCCGGATCGATCGGGCCGAGCTCGATCACGACATCGGTCGGCTCCGGCTCATGCGGCGCCAGCGTTGTCCGCTCGGCATCCGCCCAGCTGGCCAATCTGATCACCTGCCCCGCCGGGGCGCCCGTCGGCGCGAGCTCGACCGCCTCGACGATGTGCAGCCCGTTGCCGTCGAGGAAGAAGGTGTGCTCCCCGAACATGGTGTTGAGCTGGGCCATGGCCGGGTGGTTGTCGGGCACGGCCTGGGCCCCGAACCGGGTCACCGTCCTGTCGACCAGCGCGGTGTTGAGCTTCATCGCATGCTCCTGTCGATGGAGCCGCCCCTTCGCAGAAGCGGCCTGTCGATCGGGTCGCGCCGGACCGCATGCCGCGGCGCGTCGCGGGACCTCCCACCCTCCGGGTGGTGCGATAACGGCCG
>NZ_JANX01000278.1 GCF_000767795.1 Inquilinus limosus MP06
GCCGGCTCGAACCGCACCTCGACATCCTCCGGCCGCAGCCCGACCAGGCACGGCTTGCCGGCCGGCACCGCTTCCGGCGCCGGGAATTCGGTGCCCGCGATGCGGATGCGACCGTCCTGCGCCGCCGTCTCGATCAAGTTGATCGGCGGATCGCCGAACAGCCGGGCGATGCGCGTGTCCTGCGGCTTGCCGTAGATGCCGGCCGGGGTATCGACCTGGCGGAAGCGGCCGTCCAGCAGCACGCCGACGCGGTCGCCTAGCGCCATCGCCTCCTTGTAGTCCTGGGTCACGTAGAGGACGGTGGCGCCGACCGCGCGCAGCAGGCGCGGCAGCTCCTGCCGCATCTCGTAGCGGATCTTGGCGTCGACGTTGCGCAGCGGGTCGTCGAGCAGCAGGACCGAGGGTGAGGAGACCAGGCTGCGGGCCAGGGCGGTGCGCTGCTTCTGCCCGTTCGACAGCTGCTTCGGCAAATGGTCCAGCACATGGCCGATGCGCAGCAGCTCTGCCGCCTCCTGCACCCGCTTCCGGATTTCGGCCTCCGCGATCCGCCGGGCCCGCAGCGGGCTGGCGATGTTTTCGAAGGCGGGCAGGTGGGGGTAGAGGGCGAAGTTCTGAAACGCCATGCCGACGTCCCGCGCCTCCGGCCCCTGGCCGAGGATCGAGGCGCCGCCGATGCGGATGTCGCCCGCCTCCGGCTGCAGGATGCCGGCGATCAGGCGCAGCAGCACTGTCTTGCCGGCGCCGGATGGGCCGAACACGACCACGAACTCGCCCTTCTCGACCTGCAGGTCGAGGCCGTCGAGGATGCGCGCCTTGCCGAAGCTCTTGCCGAGGCCGGCGATGTCGAGGAAGGCCATGATCGTCACCCCTTCACGGCGCCGAGGCTGAGCCCCTCGACCAGATAGCGCTGGGCATAGAGGGCGAGGGCCAGGGTCGGCAGGATCGACAGCACCAAGGCCGCTGCGATCTGGCCGTAATTGATGCCCGACGCGGTGATGAAGGCCAGCGCCCCGACCGTCACCGGCTGGATCGAGCTGGAGCCCAGGATCAGCGCGAAGATGAAGTTGTTCCAGGCGAAGATGAAGGCCAGCAGGGCGGCGGCGGCGATGCCGGGTCGGGCCAGCGGCACAGCGATCTTCAGGAATGTGCGCAGCCAGGAATGGCCGTCGAGGCGGTAGGCGTTCTCGATATCCTCGCTGATATCCTCGAAATAGCCGCGCACGATCCACAGGATCAGCGGCAGGGTGATCAGCTGGTACACCCAGATCAGCCCGATATAGGTGTCGCTGAGGCCGAGGTCCTGGAAGTACAACTGCAGCGGCAGCAGCACCAGAAGCGGCGGGGCGAAGCGGAAGGACAGCATGGTGAAGGCCATGTTCTCGCCCAGCCGGAACTTGAAGCGGGCGAAGGCATAGGCCGCCGGCACGCCGAGCAGCAGCGACAGCAGCACCGAGCAGGCGCTGAGGATCAGGCTGTTCAGCAGGTTCTGCATGTAGTCGATCTTCAGCGCGCCGACATTGGTGGAGAGCTCGCCGGCGATCAGGGCGGCGTAGTTCTCCAGCGTCGGGGTGAAGATGATGCTGGGCGGGCTGCGCAGGATGTCGGCATTGGTCATGAACGACATCAGCGCCACCCAGACCAGCGGAAAGAGGAAGAACAGCGCCACCAGGGCCAGCAGCACGCCGCGGAGGATCCGGCCGAAGCTCATGGCTTCCCTCCCGTCAGGCCCGGCCATGCGCGCGGGCGCGCAGGCGGAGCCATTGCTTGATGAAGACATTGCTGAGCGCGAAGGTGATCGCCCACAGCACCATCAGGATCGCGGCCGACCGGCCGATATTGGTGAAGGTGAAGGCCTCGAGATAGGCCCGCACCTGGAACAGCATCAGCCGGTCGCCCGGGCCGCCCTGGGTCATGGCGTAGACGATGTCGAATTGCTGGATGCTGTCCAGCATCCGGAACAGGCTCGCCGTCAGGATGTAGGGCAGCAGCATCGGCAGGGTGATGCGGAAGAACACGAAGCTGCGCGGCACGCCGTCCAGCTCCGCCGCCTCGAAGGGCTGGCGGGGCAGGGCGCGCAGCCCGGCCAGCAGCAGGATGGCGATGAAGGGCGTGTAGACCCAGGTGTCGACCAGCACCACGGTGAACATCGCGCTGGCCGGGTCCGACGCCCAGCGGAAATCGGTGAAGCCGAGGCTGGTGACGAAATAGCTGAGGATCCCGAAATTCGGGTTGGTCATCAGCTTCCACATCAGGCTTGCGATCGCCGGCGCCACCATCAGCGGCAGGATCAGCAGCACGCTCATCAGGTCGTTGACCAGGGTGCGGCGCACCAGCAGCAGGGCGATGCCCAGCCCCAGCAGCAGCTGCAGCCCGACGGTCAGAACGGTGTAGGTCAGCGACGCCTGGATCGTGCCCCAGAACCGCCCATCGCCGAACAGGGCCACGAAGTTGTCGAGCCAGATGATCTTGCGCCCGGCCGGGAAGGCCAGGTTGTAGCGCTGCAGCGAGTAGTACACCGCGGTGGCGAAGGGGATCAGGATCCCGATCGTGACCAGCAGCGCCGGCAGGCTCAGCAGATAGGGCAGCAGGCCGGGGCCGGTGCCGCGGCGCGTTCGGAGTGTCGTGTCGGCGGCGATGGTGGCCACGGGTCAGGTCCTCTCGGGCGGCGGTCGCTGGGCCCCGCCCCCGCCGGGGGAGAAGAGAGCGGGGGCGGGGCTGCCGCGCGGACCGGCGGGGCGAAGGCCGGTCCGCGCGGGACGGCGTCAGTCGGCCAGGCCGGCGTCCTTCAGCTGCCCGTCGATGAACTCGGCCAGCTGGTCCAGCCCCTCGTCGACCGGGATCTCCTTGGCGTACATCTTCTGCAGGCTGGCCGCCCATTCGGTGGTCAGGTTGAAGAACAGCGGCTGCGGCGTGAAGTAGATCTTCGACCCGGCGGCCGAGGCCTTGTACTGGTCGAGATATCCCGGATAGCTCTCCAGCCGCTTGTGGAAGTCGGCATTGTCCCAGACCGACTGGCGCACCGGGTTGACCAGGTCGGCCTTGGTGGCGCCGAAGGTGGTGTGCTCGGTGCCGCTGGCCCATTGCACGAAGTACCAGCCGGCCTCGGGCTGCTGCGAGAAGGCGCTCATCGCCAGCGACCAGATCCAGACATTGGGCGTCGGCGCCGTGGCGCCGGGCTTGGCGCTGAACGGGTGGTAGGCCAGGTTGCCGGCCTCCTTGGTGCCCTTGTTCTGGAAATAGCCCAGGATGTCAGCGTCGAAGATCATGGCCGAGGCGCCGGCGCCCAGGTCGTTGCCGACCTCGTACCAGGTGTAGGTGGTCCAGTTCTTCGGGCCGCCCTTCTGGATCATCTCGATCCACAGCTTGGTGAACTCCTTGGCCTCGGCGCTGTTCATCGCCGCCTTCAGCTTGCCGTCGGTGACGGCGAAATCATTGCCGCCATAGTTGGTCAGGCCCGACAGGTAGCCGGGGTGGATCGTCGCCCAGCTGCGGCTGCCGCGCACGCCGACGCCGTAGAAGCCCTGGTTCAGCGCGCTCAGCTTGCCGGCCTGGTCGACCATCTCCGGCAGGTCCTTCGGCGGCTTCATGCCGGCGGCGTCGAAGATCCGCTTGTTGTAGGCGACGCTGTTCAGCTCGAAACCCCAGGGCACGGCCCACTGCTTGGCGCCGTCGCCGCCCAGCGGCTCGCCCGGCACGCCCGACCAGGCGGTGGAGGAGCGCAGGCCCGGCAGCACGTCGTCCCAGTTATAGGCGGCAGCCGTCAGCTCCGGATTCTTGATGTACTCGTTGATGTCGGCCAGCCAGCCGGCCGGGCCGTACTGCCAGGTCTGGTAGGCGCCGGTCATGAACACGTCGTATTGCGGCGACTTGCTCGACAGGGTGGCGGTGACCTTGTCGAAATAGACGTCCTCCGGGAACACGTCGTAGCTGACGTCCAGGCCGGTCAGCGCCTTGAAGTTGTCGAGGTTGGCGATCATCGCATCCGTGTAGGGATGCTTGTTCAAGAGCAGGCTGATCTTCTTGCCGGAGAACTTCTTGAAGTCCGGGCCGGTGGCGGCCAGGGCCCGGGTGCCCGCCTGGTTCAGCAGGAAGCCGGCCGCGGCGCCGCCGAGGCCCAGCTTGGCGGCGCCGGTCATCAGCTCCCGCCGCGACAGCCCGCCGGCGAGATGGCGGTCGAACAGATCGGTGGTGCGCTTCATCGGTGGTCCTCCCAGAGTTTGTCGTTGTCAGCTGGTCTCGCGCTGCCGCCGCGGCGGCGGCCGGGCACCCCGGCGCGCGGCCATGGCCACGGCCGCGGATTCGTCGATGATCAGGTCGGTCACCATGCCGCTCATCAGCGCCGCGGTGATCGCGTCGGCCTTGATCGCGCCACCGGCGATGGCGACGACACGGCGGCCCCTCAGGTCGGCCAGCCCGACGCTCAGCGCCCGGTCGTTGACCTCGGAGGCGACGCGGCGGCCCTCGGCGTCGAGGAACTGGCCGACCAGGTCGCCGACCGCGCCCTTGGCCCGCAGGTCGTCATATTCCTCGCGGGTCAGCACGCCGGTCTGCAGCATATGCGCCTGCGGCCCCAGCTCGCCGATGCCGACCAGGCACAGCGTCGCCCGGTGGGCCAGGGCCAGCACCGCCTGGACGCTTTTCTGCGACAGCATCACCGCCTTGTCGCCCAGGCTGTCGGCGGCCATCGGCACCGGCATGAAATAGCCCTCGCCGCCGGTCTTGTCGGCCAGGCGCTGCACCACGTCGAACGGGTTGGCGGAGGATTTGCGGGTCAGGCTGCCCAGCAGCGACACGAACTTGGCCTCGGGCGCGGCGACCCGCGGCAGCCGGTTGACCAGCGCGGCCAGGGTGCGGCCATGGCTGACGCCTATCACCTTGTCGCCGGTGGTCTCGAGGTAGCGGGAGAGGTAAGCGGCGCCCTCGGCCCCGAGCGCCTCGAAGGGCTGGTCTTCGTCGTCGATCGCCGGGACGACGCGGCAGAAGCCGAGGCCGTACCGGTCGATCAGCCCGTCCTCCAGCTTCAGGCATTCGGCCGGGCGGCCGGCGATGTGGACGCTGACCAGGCCCAGCTCCTCGGCCAGCGAGATCAGCCGGTGCGCCTTGACCCGCGACACGCCCAGGCGGTCGGCGATCTCGCCCTGGGTCAGGCGGCGCACATAGGACAGCCACGCGGCGCGCGTGGCCAGGCTGACCTGCTCATCCATCCCGTCGATCCGGCTCCGTTGACTGGAGTGTAATTTTTTACACCGACTGAACAGAATTTCATCGTGGCGCGGATCGAGGCTGCCGTCAACCCTCGGAGGGGCGGGAGGCGGGATTGAGGCGGCGCTTAACATTCGCCGGCAACCGGGCTAGCTTGCCGGCGGCCGGGCAGGGGCCTCGGGCGGCGCAGACAGAATTCCGGAGCGAGCGGTGGTTGCGAACATTCTCCATGATCTTCCCGTCGGCAAGCGCGTCGGCATTGCGTTCTCGGGCGGTCTGGACACCAGCGCCGCCGTGCACTGGATGCGCTCCAAGGGCGCGCTTCCCTGCGCCTACACCGCCAATCTCGGCCAGCCGGACGAGACCAATTACGACGACATCCCGCGCAAGGCCCTGGCTTATGGCGCCGAGACGGCGCGGCTGATCGACTGCCGGGCTCAGCTGGTGGCCGAAGGCATCGCCGCCATCCAGTGCGGCGCCTTCCATATCAGCACGGCCGGCGCGACCTATTTCAACACCACCCCGCTGGGGCGTGCGGTGACCGGCACCCTGCTGGTCGAGGCGATGCGCGAGGACGGCGTCGACATCTGGGGCGACGGCAGCACCTACAAGGGCAACGACATCGAGCGGTTCTACCGCTACGGCCTGCTGGTGAACCCGAACCTGCAGGTCTACAAGCCCTGGCTCGACCAGCGCTTCATCGACGAGCTCGGCGGCCGCAAGGAGATGAGCGAGTACATGGCCGCGGCAGGCTTCGAGTACAAAGCCTCCGTCGAGAAGGCCTATTCGACCGACAGCAACATCCTGGGCGCCACGCATGAGGCGAAGGATTTGGAGTTCCTGAACACCGGCATCAACATCGTCAAGCCGATCATGGGCGTGGCGTTCTGGCGCGACGACGTGGCGGTTAAGGCCGAGACGGTGTCGGTGCGGTTCGAGGAGGGCCGGCCGGTCGCCTTGAACGGACAGGGCTTCGACGACACGCTGGCGCTGTTCACCGAAGCCAATACGATCGGCGGGCGCCACGGCCTCGGCATGTGCGACCAGATCGAGAACCGGATCATCGAGGCGAAGAGCCGCGGCATCTACGAGGCGCCGGGCATGGCGCTGCTGCACATCGCCTATGAACGGCTGGTCACCGGCATCCACAACGAGGACACGATCGAGCAGTACCGCAGCAACGGCCGCCGCCTGGGCCGGCTGTTGTACCAGGGCCGCTGGTTCGACCCGCAGGCCCTGATGCTGCGGGAATCCGCCCATCGCTGGATCGCCCGCGCGGTGACCGGCGAGGTGACGATCGAGCTGCGCCGCGGCAACGACTACTCGCTGCTCGACACCACCAGCCCGAACCTGACCTACGATCCGGAGCGGCTGACGATGGAGAGCGGCGCCGGCGCCTTCACCCCGGCCGACCGGATCGGGCAGCTGACCATGCGCAACATGGACATCGCCGACACGCGCGAGAAGCTGTCGGTGTACTTCCGAACCGGGCTGCTCGGCGGGTCGGACGACAGCCTGTCCCTGCCGCAGCCGGGCGCGGCGAAGAAGCCGTAACCGACGAGGGCGTCCGCCGGACGACGGAGGCCTTCAGACGATGTGATCGGACGCAGAGCCCCGCCTTACCAAGGCGGGGCTCTTGCATTCCGGGCTGCCCCATCGGCATTTCTCCGGTGACCGAATGTCGATCGTTCTTGCCTGTTCGGTCTTTCGATTTGACTGATCAGTCATTCCGAGTCAGCCTGAGGGCAACGAGACTGTCTTTCGAGGTCGCCGGGATGGAGATCTTCGACCTCGCCGTCATCGGGGCAGGGGCCGTGGGGTGCGCGGTGGCGCAGCGGTTCGCCCTGAACGGCGCCCGCGTCCTGGTGCTCGAGAAGGGCGCGGATATCCTGTCTGGCGCCAGCAAGGCCAACAGCGCGATCCTGCACACCGGCTTCGACGCGCCGCCCGGCAGCCTGGAGCTGGACTGCGTCCGGCGCGGCCATGCCGAATACCTGGCGCTGCGCGAAGAAATGAACCTGCCGCTGCTCGAGACCGGCGCCATCGTGGTGGCCTGGACCGAGGAGGAGGAGGCACGGCTGGGCGAGCTGGAGCGCCAGGCGCATCTCAACGGCGTGGCTGATGCGCGCATCCTGTCCGTCGCCGAGATCCGCCGGATCGAGCCGCATCTGTCGGATCGGGCGCGGGCCGGGCTGCATGTGCCGCGGGAGCACGTCATCGACCCCTGGTCGCCCTTTCTCGGCTACGTGACCCAGGTCCGCGCCCGGGGCGGCGAGATCGTCTTCGATGCCGAGGTCACGGGCGGCGGCTTCGATGGCGAGGCCTGGACGCTGGAGGCGCCGCCGCACCGGTTCCGGGCCCGGTCCGTGGCCAACTGCGCCGGGCTGTTCGGCGACCTTGTCGACCAGAGGCTGCTGGGCGCCAGCAGCTTCGAGATCCGGCCGCGCAAGGGGCAGTTCGCGGTGTTCGACAAAGCGGCCGCGCGGCTGCTGACCTCGATCATCCTGCCGGTGCCGTCCGAGCGGACCAAGGGCGTGGTGCTGTGCCGGACGATCTTCGGCAATGTCCTGGTCGGGCCGACGGCCGAGGAACAGTCGGACCGCCTGCGCGCCACGGTGACAGAGCCGGAGCTGCGGGCGCTGCTGGCCCGGGCCGGGGAGATCCTGCCGGCGCTGCGCGGCATGCCGGTCACCGCCGCCTATGCCGGGCTGCGGCCGGCCACGGAGAAGAAGGAGTACCGGATCCATCATGACCCGGCGCGGC
>NZ_JANX01000279.1 GCF_000767795.1 Inquilinus limosus MP06
CAAGATGACCGTGGTGCAGGCGCTGAGCGACGACGGCGAGACCCGCGGCCGCAGCCTGGCGGCGATGCGCCGGGCCCGCGAGCGCGAGCGCCTGGCAATGCAGAGCCAGAACCAGGAGAAGATCGCCCGCGAGGTGGTCGTCCCCGAGGTCATCACCGTGCAGGAGCTGGCCAACCGCATGGCCGAGCGCGGCGGCGACGTCGTCAAGTCGCTGATGCGCATGGGCGTGATGGCCACCATCACCCAGTCGATCGACGCCGACACCGCCGAGCTGGTGGTGGCGGAGTTCGGCCACAAGGTGAAGCGCGTGGCCGAATCCGACGTCGAGATCGGCCTGCGCGGCGACGAGGACACGGCGGAGAACCTGCAGCCGCGGCCCCCGGTCGTCACCATCATGGGCCATGTCGACCACGGCAAGACCTCGCTGCTGGACGCGCTGCGGCACACCAATGTCGTGTCGGGCGAGGCCGGCGGCATCACCCAGCACATCGGCGCCTACCAGGTGCAGGTCGAATCCGGCCAGCGCGTCACCTTCATCGACACGCCGGGTCACGCCGCCTTCACCGAGATGCGCGCCCGCGGCGCCAACACCACCGACATCGTCGTGCTGGTGGTGGCCGCCAATGACGGCGTCATGCCGCAGACGATCGAGGCCATCCGCCACGCCCGCGCGGCGGAGGTGCCGATCATCGTCGCCATCAACAAGATCGACCTCCCGGACGCGAAGCCGGAGCGCGTGCGCACCGAGCTGCTGCAGCACGAGATCGTGGTCGAGGAGATGGGCGGCGAGACCCTCGACGTCCCGGTCTCGGCCAAGACCGGCCAGGGCCTGGACAAGCTGGTCGAGGCGATCCTGCTGCAGGCCGAGGTGCTGGACCTCAAGGCCAACCCGGACCGCCCGGCCGAGGGCACCGTGGTCGAGGCCAAGCTGGAGCGCGGCCGCGGCTCGGTCGCGACCGTCCTGGTCCAGCGCGGCACGCTGAAGGTCGGCGACATCTTCGTCACCGGCGGCGAATGGGGCCGCGTGCGCGCCCTGCTCGACGACCGCGGCCAGACCCTGAAGGCGGCCGGGCCGGCCCAGCCGGTCGAGGTGCTCGGCCTCAACGGCACGCCGCTCGCCGGCGACGACTTCGTGGTCGTCGACAGCGAGAGCCGGGCCCGCGAGATCACCGAGTTCCGCAACCGCAAGCGGCGCGAGGCGTCCCACGTCGCCACCGCGCGCGGCTCGCTCGAGCAGATGTTCGAGAAGATCCGCGAGGGCGAGGCGAAGGAGCTGCCGGTCATCATCAAGGGTGACGTGCAGGGTTCGGTCGAAGCCATCGCCGGTTCGCTGGAGAAGGCCGCGGGCGACAATGTCGAGGTGAAGGTCCGGGTGCTGCACTCCGCGGTCGGCGCCATCACCGAGAGCGACGTCACCTTGGCCGCTTCGACCGGCGCGATGCTGATCGGCTTCAACGTCCGCGCCAACCCGCAGGCGCGGGAGATGGCCAAGCGCGACGGTGTGGAGATCCGCTACTACTCGATCATCTACAACGTGATCGACGACGTGAAGGCGGCCCTGACCGGCCTGCTGGCGCCGAAGATGCGCGAGAACTACATCGGCAACGCCGAGATCCGCGAGGTCTTCAACATCACCAAGGTCGGCAAGGTCGCCGGCTGCATGATCACCAACGGCGTGGTCAAGCGCGGCGCCGGCGTCCGCCTGCTGCGCGACAACGTCGTGATCCACGAGGGCACGCTGAAGACCCTGAAGCGCTTCAAGGACGAAGTCCGCGAGGTGCGCGAGGGCTACGAATGCGGCATGGCCTTCGAGAATTACGACGACATCCGCGCCGGCGACGTGATCGAGTGCTTCGAGCTGGTCGAGGAGGTCCGCGCGCTCTAACGCCCGGCCCCTCCTGCCCCAGCGCCGCCGGCCTCCGGGCCTGACGGCAGTTCCTTCCCCGGTCCGGCCGGGCGGCATTCCCGCCCGCCGGACCGGCGCCGTTTCGAGTACAGACCATGCGACACACCCCTGCCAACGGCCCGAGCCAACGCCAGCTGCGCGTCGGCGAGGAGCTGCGCCACGCTTTGGCCGCCATCCTGATGCGCGACGAGCTGCACGACCCGGATCTGGCCGGCGTGTCGATCACTGTCTCGGAGGTCCGGCCCAGCCCGGACATGAAGCACGCCACCGTCTTCGTCACCACGCTGAACGGCGCCGGGATGGACACGGTGCTGCCGGCGCTGCGCCGCGCCGCGCCCTTCCTGCGCGGCCAAGTGGCCCGGGCGGTGCGGCTGCGCTACACGCCGCAGCTGAGCTTCCAGGCCGACACCAGCTTCGACTACGCCCAGAAGATCAACACCCTGATGCACCAGGACCAGGTCGCCCGCGACTTGTCGGACAAGGACGACGACGAGGATACGGATCGCGGCGATGGCGCGTAGGAAGCGCGGCCGCCCGGTGCATGGCTGGGTGGTGGTCGACAAGCCGGTCGGCGTCACCTCGACCCAGGTGGTCGGCCGCATCCGCCGGGTCTTCGACGCCGAGAAGGCGGGCCATGCCGGCACGCTGGACCCGCTGGCCAGCGGCATCCTGCCGATCGCGCTGGGCGAGGCGACCAAGACCGTGCCCTACGCCATGGACGGCGAGAAAACCTACCGCTTCACCGTGCGCTGGGGCGAGGCGCGCGACACCGACGACGCCGAAGGCCGGGTCACTGCGACCAGCGATGTCCGGCCCGGCCCGGACGCCATCGCCGCGATCGTGCCCCGCTTCATCGGCGAGATCAGCCAGGTGCCGCCGGCCTTCTCCGCCATCAAGGTCGATGGCGAGCGGTCCTACGACCTGGCCCGCGCCGGCGAGGCGGTGCCGCTGGCGCCGCGGCTGATCCGGATCGACGATCTGCGCCTGGCCGAGATCCCGGACCGCGACCACGCCACCTTCGACGTGCAGTCCGGCAAGGGCGCCTATATGCGCGGCCTGGCCCGAGACATCGCGCTGGCCCTCGGCACGGTGGGACACATCGTCGCATTGCGCCGGACCGCGGTCGGCCCCTTCGGTCTTGACGACGCGGTTCCCTTGGAGCATATCGACGCGCTAGCCAAGCAGCCGGGGGCCGAGCAATCGGCCCTCGACGGCATTCTGCTTCCGGTCGAGACCCCGCTGGACGACATCCCGGCGGTGGCCCTGACGGAAGCCGAAGCGCAACGGATGCGGCACGGCCAGTCGGTCGCGCTGCTTCGGCGCTCGGATCGGGAGCGGATCGCCGCCCTCGATCTCGATCCGGACAACCCGGACGCTATCGTTCTGGCCTTCTGCGGGGACGCCCCCGTGGCCCTGGCCCGTATCGACGGCGGCGAGATCCGGCCGGTGCGCATCCTCAACCTCTGATTCAGGAGACCACGATGTCGATTACGCCGGAGCGCAAGCAGGAAGTCATTGGCACCTATGCCCCGAAGGCCGGGGACACCGGTTCGCCGGAGGTGCAGGTCGCGATCCTGTCCGAGCGCATCGCCAACCTGACCGAACACCTGAAGACCCATTCGAAGGACTTCCACAGCCGTCGGGGTCTTCTGATCATGGTCGGCCGCCGCCGCCGCCTGCTCGACTATCTCAAGCGCAAGAACGCCGCGCGCTACGAGGACATCGTCAAGCGTCTCGGCCTGCGTCGCTAACAACCGCATGCACCCTCCTTTCCATGTCATTCCTGCGAAAGCGGGAATCTCCATCCAGCTTGGATGTAACGAGATCCCCGCTTTCGCGGGGATGACGGCAGAGAGAGGGTTTCTGGCTTCGTGACATCGGCGCCGCCGGCCCCCCAGCCGGCGGCGCTTGTCGTATTTCGCCCCCGGGCCCGGCGTGGAGCGGCCCGACCCCGATAGGCCCGTAGCGGCGCGGGGTGTCCGATGAAGGAAAACGCGATGTTCAACATCTATCGCAAAGAGATCAACTGGGGCGGCCGCAAGCTGGTCCTCGAGACGGGCAAGATCGCCCGCCAGGCCGATGGCGCCGTGCTCGTCACCTATGGCGAAAGCGTCGTGCTCTGCACCGCGGTCGGGTCGAAGCAGAAGTCGAAGTTCGACTTCTTCCCGCTGACCGTGAACTACCAGGAGAAGGCGTTCGCCGCCGGCAAGATCCCGGGCGGCTTCTTCAAGCGCGAAGGCCGCCCGTCCGAGAACGAGACGCTGGTCAGCCGCCTGATCGACCGCCCGATCCGCCCTCTGTTCCACCCGAGCTACCGCAACGAGACCCAGGTCGTCGCCACGGTGCTGAGCCACGATCTGGAGAATGATCCGGACATCGCGGCGATGATCGGCGCCTCGGCCGCGCTGACCATCTCCGGCATCCCGTTCCTGGGCCCGATCGGCGCCGCCCGTGTCGGCTACATCGACGGCCAGTACGTGCTGAACCCGACCTTGGAGCAGACCAAGGAGAGCGCGCTCGACCTCGTCGTCGCCGGCACCGAGGAAGGCGTGCTGATGGTCGAGTCCGAGGCGCAGGAGCTGACCGAGGAGGTCATGCTCGGCGCCGTCGCTTTCGGCCATGCCGCCGCCAAGCAGGTGATCCAGGCGATCATCGAGCTGGCCGAGATGTGCGCCAAGGAGCCCTGGGCCCTGGGCGAGGAGCCGGCCGAGGTCGCCTCCGTCAAGGCCAAGTTCCAGGCCGTCGCCGGTGAGCTGCGCGACGCCTACAAGATCGTCCGCAAGCAGGACCGCTACGCCGCGGTCGACGCGGTCAAGGAGAAGGCCCTGGCCCTGCTCGAGGGCAACGAGGCCGAGCTGGCCGTCGGCCCGGGCGTGTTCAAGGATTTCGAGAGCGACATCGTCCGCGGCAACATCCTGGACACCGGCCTGCGCATCGACGGCCGCGACACCAAGACGGTCCGCCCGATCGTCGCCGAGGTCGGCGTGCTGAAGCGGGCCCATGGCTCGGCCCTGTTCACCCGCGGCGAGACCCAGGCGCTGGTGGTCACCACCCTGGGCACCGGCCAGGACGAGCAGATCATCGACGCGCTCGAAGGCGAGTACCGCGAGAACTTCATGCTGCACTACAACTTCCCGCCCTATTCGGTCGGTGAAGCGGGGCGCATGGGCAGCCCGGGCCGCCGCGAGATCGGCCACGGCAAGCTGGCCTGGCGCGCGGTGCACCCGATCCTGCCGACCAAGGAGCAGTTCCCCTACACCATCCGCGTGGTGTCGGAGATCACCGAGTCGAACGGCTCCTCCTCGATGGCCACGGTCTGCGGCTCGTCGCTGGCGCTGATGGATGCCGGCGTGCCGCTGTCCAGCCCGGTGGCCGGCATCGCCATGGGCCTGATCAAGGAGGGCGACCGCTTCGCCGTCCTGACCGACATCCTGGGCGACGAGGACCATCTCGGCGACATGGACTTCAAGGTGGCCGGCACCGAGCGCGGCGTCACCAGCCTGCAGATGGACATCAAGATCACCTCGATCACCGAGGAGATCATGAAGATCGCGCTGGAGCAGGCGCGCGAGGGCCGCGTCCACATCCTGGGCGAGATGTCCAAGGCCCTGTCGGCCGCCCGCGGCGAGGTCAACAAGAACGCGCCGCGCATCACCACCTTCTCGATCCCGAAGGACAAGATCCGCGAAGTGATCGGCACGGGCGGCAAGGTGATCCGCGAGATCACCGAGACCACCGGCGCCAAGATCGACATCGAGGACGACGGCACCATCAAGGTGGCGGCGGTCGACGAGGCGGCGGCCGAGGCGGCGATCAACTGGATCAAGGGCATCGTCGCCGAGCCCGAGGTCGGCAAGGTCTATAACGGCAAGGTGGTGAAGACCGTCGATTTCGGCGCCTTCGTCAACTTCCTGGGCAGCCGCGACGGCCTGGTCCACATCTCGGAGATGCGGCCCGGCCGCGTCGCCAAGGTGGCGGACGTCGTCAAGATGGGCGACGAGGTCAAGGTCAAGGTCCTGGGCTTCGACGACCGCGGCAAGATCAAGCTGTCGATGAAGTTCATCGACCAGCAGACCGGCGCCGAGCTGCCGCGCGAAGAGGCGCAGCGCCAGAACGACGCTGCCAACTGAGATCGGCGGAACCCCCTCCTTGTCATTGTCGGGCTTGACCCGGCAATGACAAGGAGGTGTCGACAATCTCTGGATGCCCGGGTCAAGCCCGGGCATGACAGATCAAAGCAGGGGGCAGCCTGTCTGGGCTGCCCCTTCTTTATCGCTGCCTCTGCTACGCCGGCCGGGTGAACCCCGCCGTGTCCAGCGGCAGCTTGCGCACCCGCTTGCCGGTGGCGGCGAACACGGCGTTGCACAGCGCCGGGATCACCGGCGGCAGGGCCGGCTCGCCCAAGCCGGTCGGCGGGAAGTCGCTGGCCACGAAGTCGACCGCGATGTCCGGCGTGCCGGGGATGCGCGGCAGCGGATAGGTGTCGAAGTTCTCCTGCTCGATCCGCCCGGCGGCCAGCGTGATCGACAGGCCGCCCAGCGCCTGGCCCAGACCGTCGATCACCGATCCGCGCACCTGGTTCTCCGCCCCCGACGGGTTGACGATGTGGCTGCCGATGTCGCCGGCCACCCAGACCCGCGGCACCCGCACCGTGCCGTCCTGCGCCACCGCCGCCTCCACCACCTCGGCGAAATAGCCGAGATGGCAGAAGTAGAAGGCGAAGCCCTTGGCGCTGCCGGCCGCGGTCGGCTTCAGCGGCCAGTTCGACATGGCCAGCACCTTCTCGATCACGCCGCGGGCCCGGCCGGTGTGGAACTGCGCCGACGACCCCTGCCGTGCCGGCAGCAGCCGCGGCTCGCCCAAGAGGCCGAGCAGCAGGGTCGGCAGGTCGGTGCCAGCCGCCTGCGCCACCTCGTCCAGGAAGGACTGGTAGGCCCAGGCCAGGCCGTTCGACCGCGGCGCCCGCATCGGCCCGGTCGGCACCACGCTGTCGATGCCGGACTGGGCGAAGAGCAGGTTCGGCGTCATCAGCGCCGGCAGCTCCTGGAAGTCGAAATCGCCGCCCGACACCGGCTTGCCGCCCCGGGTCAGGGTGACGAAATGCGCGGCGAAGGCGGTGGGCTTGCCGGCCGTATCGAAGCCGGCGGTGAAGCGGTGCCAGCCGGCCGGGCGGTAGAAGTCGTGCTGGATGTCCTCGGCCCGGGTCCACACCAGCTTGACCGGCGTGCCCGGCACCTGCCGGGCGATGGCCGAGGCCTGCACCACATAATCGTTCATCAGCCGCCGGCCGAAGCCGCCGCCGATGCGCGGCATGTGCATGGTGATCTGCTCCGGCTTCAGCCCCAGCGCGTCGGCCACCAGGCCGCGGCCGCGCTCCGGCATCTGGGTCGGCGCCCACAGCTCCAGCGTGCCGTCCTCCTGCCACAGGGCGGTGCAGTTCTGCGGCTCCAGCGGCGCATGCGACAGGTAGGGATAGGCATAATCGGCCGTGATCCGCTTCGCCGCCCCGGCCAGCGCGCCCTCGACATCGCCGGCGCGGAACAGCTCCGACTGCGGCGTGCCGTCGAACAGGGCCTTCGCCTGCGTATTGTAGCCGTCGGTGCTCTGCGCCGCGCCCGGCCCCTCGTCCCACTGGGCGTTCAGCGCCTGCCGCGCCTGGTTGGCCAGCCACCAGTTGGTGGCCAGGATCGCCACGCCGTCGACCAGGCTTTCCGCCCGGTTGTTGCCCTTGACAGCGAACACCTGGCGTACGCCCGGCTTGCCGCGCACGGCGTCGAGATCGGCCGATTTCAGCGTGCCGCCGAACACCGGGCAGCGCTCGAACACCGCGTACAGCATGCCGGGCAGCCGGGTGTCGATGCCGAAGATCGGCTCGCCCCGCACCACGCGCGGGCTGTCGCAGCCGCCGGTCGGCCGGCCGATGATGCGGAAGTCCGCCGGATCCTTCAGCCGGACCGTCGCCGGGTCGGGCATCGGCAGCGCCGCAGCCTCCGCCGCCACCTCGCCATAGCCGAGGGAGCGC
>NZ_JANX01000280.1 GCF_000767795.1 Inquilinus limosus MP06
CCATGGTCGCGGCCCGAGCGCCTAGGGCCTGCCGCACGCCTCGGTGCTGGTGATCGCCGCCGGCGCCCTGGTCCGGCCCGATCTGGTGCGGGGGCCGCTGGACGCGCTGCGGGCGGAGCACGGCCTCGGGCCGGATCCGGATCTGGCGATGCTGCGCCGGCACCTGGTGCTGTCGCCGGTGCCGCCCGCCTTCCGCGACCCGGCCTTCCCGCTGCCGGCGACGGCGCGGCTGATCCGCCCGGCCACGGAGGACGGCGCGGCGGAGGCGCCGGCCTGGCTTACAGCCTTGCCGGCGGATCGGCCGGTCGTCTACGCCACGCTCGGCACGGTGTTCCATCTCGAATCCGGCGACCTGCTCGAGCGCGTGGTCGCCGGACTGCGCGACCTGCCGGTCAGCCTGATCGTCACGACCGGGCGCGAGATCGACCCGGCCGCGCTCGGGCCGCAGCCGGCCCATCTCCGGATCGAGCGCTATGTGCCGCAGTCGCTGCTGCTGCCGCGCTGCCGCCTGATGGTGTCGCAGGCCGGATCCGGCGGTGTGACCGGGGCGCTGGCCCATGGCGTGCCGATGGTGCTGCTGCCGATCGGCGCCGACCAGCCCGGCCAATGCCGCGCGCTGCGCCGCCCTCGGCATCGCCAGGGGTGCTCGACCCAGTCGGCTGCTCGCCGGCGGCGATATGTGAAGCGGCTCAGGCGGCGCTGGCTGACCCGGCGTATCGGGCGGCGGCGGCGCGGATGGCGCAGGCGATTGCCGGCATGCCGGATCCGGCGGAGGTGGTGCCGCTGCTGGAGCGCCTCGCGGTCCGGTGAGGGCGGGTCAGCCCGCCGCCGGCAGCGCGGCGCCGTCGCGGGCGTAGAGGAGGGCGATGCGGCACGACGAAGGCTCGAACTGCACCACGACATTGCCGCCGCCGGCCATCTTCAGCCAGGCCTGGCGCTGGAGGTTCCGCCGGGTGCCGCCACTGCGCCGCCCGGCGGTGGCGGCCGGCGCCAGGTCGTAATCGGCAACCCGGTCGGCGGTGATTCCCGCCGCCGTCAGCGCCCCGGCGATGCGGTCGCTGCAGGCATTGTTGTCGGAGAGCTGCCGCAGCTTCGCCGCCAGCGCCGGGTCGGGCACGGCCTCGGGCGGCGCCGCGGCGATGCAGCCGGTCAGCACGAAGCCGGCGACGGCAAGGGTTCGGATCGGGTGCATGGCCGTCTCCCGTCGATCGGGCGCGGCCGGACGGCGCACCCCTTCCTGAGCGGATATGGGGCGCCGGCCGCGTCCCTCAATGGCTGCGCCGGCTTCAGCCGATGGCGGGCAGCACCGCCCCGTCGCGCGGGGTGATGTCGGTGACCAGGCACTGGTCAGCGTCATAGCCCAGCACCAGGCTGCCGCCGCCGGACAGCTTGAACCAGGCCTGGCGCAGCAGCGGCAGGCCTGGATGCTCGCGTGACACCGGCGGCAGGTCGAAGCTGGAGAGGCGGCCCGGCGCGATGCGGTAGGCGGTCAGCACCCCGGCGAAGGCGTCGCTGCAGGGGTCGTTGCCCGACAGCGTCCGCACCCTGGCCGCCACCGCCGGATCGGGCGTGACGGAGGGCGGTTCGACATTGGCGCAGCCGGACAGCAGCAGGGCCCAGAGGGGGATGGCACGGATCTCGGTCATGGCCGCCTCTCCCGAGGAATGGCGCGGCCGGGAACGGAGCGGGCCGGCGCCCCTGTGATATGGGACGCCGGCCGCTTCGCTCAATGCTTCTTGCCGAAGGAGAACAGCTTCTTCAGGAAGCTGGACTGGCCGTGGCGCTTGCGCTTGCGGGCGATCGCCTCCTCGTTGACGCACCAGGCGATCTGCAGCACCCGGCGCTCGCCCTTGAACGGCAGGTGGCCGTGCCAGGAATGGTCCGAGCGCTGGAAGGCCAGGAAGTTGCCGAAGGTCGGCGCCACTTCCCGGGCATTCGGGCTGTTGATGTCCTGGCTGGTCAGGATGCGCAGGCAGCCCTCGTTCGAGGCCCATTCCTGATTGAGGTAGACCAGCGCGGTGACGATCTTGTCCGGCCCGTCGGTGTGCGGCCGCCCGGCCGCCGCCTCGGACCATTTCCGGACCGTCACCAGGGTCGGCTTCGACGCCAGGTCCAGGCCGAACTTGGCGCCCAGCATGGTGGCGAATTCCTTGCTGGTGACGTCCGCCACCAACTCCTTGAACGCGGCGCCGGCCGGGTACTCGTCCGGCGGCACGAAGCCGGTGATCGGGATGTCCGGGAAGTCGCGCTCCAGCTCGGCGCGGCGCCCCTCGGGCAGCACGTCCCCGGAAATCACATGCGGGAACGGCGTCCGGTCCACCGCCGCCTGCTCGAGCACATCGTAACGAAGCATCACCGTCTCCTGAAACGCGGCCCCGGGCCCCAAGGCGAGGCCGGCCGCGCGGTCTAGCCGCGGAGAATAGGCCCGGGGCCGGCTGCGATCAACTCGCAGCGCGGTCGCAGCTCCCGGGGGAGAGTGGGTGGGGGCCGGGGGAAACCCTGGCATCGGCCGCCGCGGCCCGCCATAAAGGCGCCCGGAGGTATCCATGGGTCCCATCGTCATCGTCCTGCCGCGCAAGATGAAGTTCGGCGCCGTCGGCGCCAGCCCGGTCGATCTCTACGCGCGCGACACCGTCACCTTCAGCCGCTACGCGCAGGACATCGTCGTCGTCGGCCAGGATGCGGGCGAGCCGTTCCCGGGCATCCGCTTCCACCCGATCCCGCTGCAGGAGGGCGAGCCGCACCGCCGCTGGATGAAGCGCGCCCTGCCGCAGATCGCGGCCATGAACCCGTCGCTGATCGAGGTGCACGCCCATCGGGTGACCGCCTCGGCCCTGGCCCGGGCGCTGCCGCGGGTGCCGCTCTTGTACTTCCGGCACAACTTCATCCGCTTCCACAAGGGCCTGTTATGGCGGCTGCACTACCGCGCCGCCGTCTCGCGCTTCGCCGGCTTCGTCTTCGTGTCCGAGGCGCTGCGCCGGCACTTCCGCGAGCACGCGCCGTGGTTCAAGGGCACGCTCGACGTCGTCTACAACGGCCTGGACATGGATGCGCCGGCGCCGCCGCCGGAGGCGAAGGAGAACATCATCATCCAGGTTGGCCGGGTGATCCCGGACAAGGGGCCGCTGGAGTTCGCCCGGGCGATGAAGCCGGTGCTGGCGGCGCATCCGGACTGGCGGGCGGTGATGATCGGCCGCGGCCGCGACCCGGCCTTCGTCAAGCAGGTGAAGTCCACCCTGGCCGAGGCCGGCGACCGGGCGCAGTTCCTGCCCTTCATGCCGCATGACGAGGTGATGGGCTGGGTCCGCCGCGCCGCCATCGCCTCCGTCCCCTCGGTCTATGAGGAGCCGTTCGGGCGGACGGCGCTGGAGGCGCTGACCTGGGGCGCCGCGCTGATCTGCTCCGGCACCGGCGGCCTGCACGAGATCACCGCCGACACCGCCGTGACCCTGCCCAAGGTGACGGCGGAGGCCATCCAGGCCGCGGCCGAGACGCTGATCGGCGACCCGGCGCTGCGCCGCCGGCTGCAGGTCGAGGGCCCCGCCCGGGCGCGGGCGCATTTCGACGCCCGCAGCATCGTCGCCGGGCTGGACGAGATCCGTGCCCGCCATCTGGCCGCCGCGGGTATAGGCTAAGCGCCGTCCCGCACCCACGTCACATTCCGGAAGGCTGCTTCGTCTTGTCTGCATCGCCCGTCGCCCCCGAGACGCAGATGGACCAAGCCCATGCCCGCACCGACGCCGCGGACTTCGAAGCCAGCCGCAGGGTCCTGTGGGGCCTGGCCTACCGCATGCTCGGCTCGCGCGCCGATGCCGAGGACGCGGTGCAGGAGACCTGGCTGCGCTGGCAGGCGGCCGACCGAAGCGGCATCGACAACGCCCGCGCCTGGCTGGTCACGGCCTGCACCCGGCTGTGCATCGACCAGCTGCGCTCGGCCCGGCACCGGCGCGAGACCTATGTCGGCCCCTGGCTGCCGGAGCCGCTGGTGACCGACACCGCCCCTTCCGCCGACGAGGCGCTGGAGCGTGCCGAGACGCTGACCACCGCCTTCCTGCTGCTGCTGGAGAAGCTGACCCCGGTCGAGCGCGCGGCCTATCTGCTGCAGCATGTCTTCGGCCTCGACCATGCCGCCGTGGCGACGGCGCTGGACCGCACCGACGTCGCCACCCGCCAGCTGGTCAGCCGGGCCCGGCGCAAGCTGGAAGGCAGCGGTCTGACCGCCGAGCCGGTGCCGCAGCCGCAGCACCAGGCGATGGTGACGGCATTCCGCGACGCGCTGCGCTCCGGCGACCTGGCGCAGCTGACCGCGCTTCTGGCCCGCGACGCCAGGCTATACAGCGACGGCGGCGGCAAGGTGCGGGCGGCGATGAACGTGATCGAGGGCGCCGACAAGGTGGCCCGGTTCTTCCAGGGCGTCTGGCGCAAATTCGGGCCGGACTTTATCTATCTGCCACGCTGGATCAATGGCCAGCCGGGCTGGCTGGTAATGAATGGGGACGAGCTGATCGGCACCATCGATCTCGCCGTCGGGCCCGGGGGCATCACCGGCGTGTTCTGGACCCGCAACCCCGACAAGCTGGGCTCGGTTCCGCTGCCGGAACGGGGGCGTGCCTGATCGTTCCGACGGCGATCGATGCGGCTTGACGGGGCGGGGGTGCATCCGTATAGTCCGCGCGCTTTTCCGGGAGCCGGCTGTAACCCGTCGCAGGACGGGTTAGACGCGCTTTCCGCAGAGACAGACGACCGCGGATGCATCTGGGATGCGGCCGCGACAAGCGAAGGACTCCGGTTGGCCCCGCAGGTGTGGGCGCCTCGGGGTCCTGTATCGTTTGCGTCATCCTTCTCTCGGAATGGGTGTCTGCACGGTGGGGCCCGGAGGGTGGGCCGCTTTGCCGGGCCGTTTTTTGTCGAAGAACCAAGAAGG
This sequence comes from Inquilinus limosus MP06, assembly GCF_000767795.1. Classification (GTDB taxonomy): domain Bacteria; phylum Pseudomonadota; class Alphaproteobacteria; order DSM-16000; family Inquilinaceae; genus Inquilinus; species Inquilinus limosus_E. The sequence continues at coordinate 4,925 of NZ_JANX01000280.1, forward strand.
GCAGATATGCCGACGATCAACCAGTTGATCCGTAAGCCGCGCCAGCCTCAGCGGGCGCGCAACAAGGTGCCGGCTCTCCAGGCCTGCCCGCAGAAGCGTGGCGTTTGCACCCGTGTCTACACCACGACCCCGAAGAAGCCGAACTCGGCGCTTCGTAAGGTGGCGCGCGTGCGCCTCACCAACGGGTTCGAGGTGACGAGCTACATCCCGGGTGAGGGCCACAACCTGCAGGAGCACTCGGTCGTCATGATCCGCGGCGGTCGTGTGAAGGACTTGCCGGGCGTGCGCTACCACATCATTCGCGGCACGCTCGATACGCAGGGTGTCAAGGATCGTCGCCAGCGCCGGTCGAAGTACGGCGCCAAGCGTCCGAAGTAAGGAGGTCTCCCCATGTCCCGTCGCCATCGCGCCGAGAAGCGTGAGATCCTGCCGGACCCGAAATTCGGCGATGTCATCCTGTCGAAGTTCATGAACAACCTCATGTACGACGGCAAGAAGTCGGCCACCGAGAGCATCGTCTACGGCGCCCTCGACAAGCTGCAGGCCCGCACCAAGGCCGACCCGATCGTGGCCTTCCACGAGGCGCTGGCCAATGTCCGCCCGCATGTCGAGGTCCGGTCGCGCCGCGTCGGCGGCGCCACCTACCAGGTGCCGGTCGAGGTTCGTGCCGAGCGCGGCCAGGCCCTGGCCATCCGCTGGCTGATCGCGGCCGCGCGCAAGCGTTCCGAGACCACCATGGTCGACCGCCTCTCGAACGAGCTGATGGATGCCGCCAACCAGCGCGGCGCCGCGGTGAAGAAGCGCGAGGACACCCACAAGATGGCGGACGCCAACAAGGCGTTCTCGCACTACCGCTGGTAACCCAGCCTCCGGCCCGAGAGACTGATCATGCCGCGTAGCCACGCGATCGAGAAGTACCGCAACATCGGCATCATGGCGCACATCGATGCCGGTAAGACGACCACGACCGAGCGTATCCTGTACTACACCGGAAAGTCGTACAAGATCGGCGAGGTGCATGAAGGCACCGCGACGATGGACTGGATGGAGCAGGAGCAGGAGCGCGGCATCACCATCACCTCGGCCGCGACCACCGCGTTCTGGCGCGACTACCGCATCAACATCATCGACACGCCCGGCCACGTCGACTTCACCATTGAGGTCGAGCGTTCGCTGCGCGTGCTCGATGGTGCGGTGACGGTGTTCGACTCGGTCGCCGGCGTCGAGCCGCAGTCCGAGACCGTCTGGCGCCAGGCCGACAAGTACCACGTGCCGCGGATCTGCTTCGTCAACAAGATGGACCGGATCGGCGCCAACTTCTACCGCTGCGTCGACATGATCAAGGACCGGCTGGGCGCTGTCCCGCTGGTGCTGAACATGCCGATCGGCATCGAGGGCGACTATTCCGGCATCGTCGACCTGGTGGAGAACCGGGCGGTGATCTGGGAGGACGACAGCCTCGGCGCCAAGTTCCACTTCGCCGAGATCCCGGCCGACCTGCAGGACAAGGCCGCTGAGCTGCGCCAGACCCTGCTCGACACCGCGGTCGAGATGGACGACGCGGTGATGGAGGCCTATCTCGAGGGCAACGAGCCGACGCCGGAGCAGCTGCGCGCCTGCATCCGCAAGGGCACGCTGTCGTTCAAGTTCGTGCCGGTGCTCTGCGGCTCCGCCTTCAAGAACAAGGGCGTGCAGACGCTGCTGGACGCCGTCGTCGACTTCCTGCCGTCGCCGCTCGACGTCGCCGAGGTCCAGGGCCACAAGATCGATTCCGACGAGGTCGACACCCGCCCGACCAATGACGAGGCGCCGTTCTCGGCCCTCGCCTTCAAGATCATGACCGACCCGTTCGTCGGCTCGCTGACCTTCGCCCGCATCTATTCGGGCACGCTGCTGGCCGGCTCCTACGTCCAGAACTCGGTCAAGAACCAGAAGGAGCGGGTGGGCCGCATGCTGCTGATGCATGCGAACAACCGCGAGGAGATCAAGGAGGCCAATGCCGGCGACATCGTCGCGCTGGTCGGCCTGAAGTCGACCACCACCGGCGACACGCTGTGCGACCCGGCCAAGCCGATCGTGCTCGAGCGCATGGAGTTCCCGGAGCCGGTCATCGAGGTCGCCGTCGAGCCGAAGTCGAAGGCCGACCAGGAGAAGATGTCGACCGCGCTGCAGCGCCTGGCGCAGGAGGACCCGTCCTTCCGCGTGGCCGTCGACGTCGAGAGCGGCCAGACCGTGATCAAGGGGATGGGCGAGCTCCATCTCGAGATCCTGGTCGACCGCATGAAGCGCGAGTTCAAGGTCGACGCCAATGTCGGCGCGCCGCAGGTCGCCTATCGTGAGACGATCACGCAGAAGGCCGAGATCGACTACACGCACAAGAAGCAGAGCGGCGGTTCGGGCCAGTACGCCCGCGTCAAGCTGACCTTCGAGCCGCTGCCGGCGGGCTCCGGCTACCAGTTCGAGAGCGCCATCATCGGCGGCTCGGTGCCGAAGGAGTACATCCCCGGCGTCGAGAAGGGCCTGAATTCGGCCCGCGACACGGGCGTGATCGCCGGCTTCCCGGTGATCGACTTCAAGGCCACCCTGACGGATGGCGCCTTCCACGACGTCGACTCGTCGGTCCTGGCCTTCGAAATCGCGTCCCGCGCGGCGTTCCGCGAAGGCCTGCCGAAGGCCCGGCCGGCGTTGCTGGAGCCGATCATGAAGGTCGAGGTGGTGACGCCCGAGGACTACATGGGCGACGTCATCGGCGACCTGAACAGCCGTCGCGGTCAGATCCAGGGCATGGACAGCCGCGGCAACGCCCAGGTCATCGCCGCGATGGTGCCGCTGGCCAACATGTTCGGCTACGTCAACACGCTGCGGTCGATGTCCCAGGGCCGTGCCCAGTACACCATGCACTTCGATCACTACGAGCAAGTGCCCCAGGCGATCGCCGACGAAGTCCGCGCCAAGCTGGCTTGATGCGCGCGTAAGAAGAACGGAGA
>NZ_JANX01000281.1 GCF_000767795.1 Inquilinus limosus MP06
ACAGCGACGACCGGGCCGCTGAAGCCGCGCTATGAGCGCCACCCGATCCATCTGGTCACCACCGCCTCGCTCGCCGCGCTGCGCGCGATCCTGCCCGACAGCGCCATCGACGAGCGCCGGTTCCGGCCGAACCTCGTGATCGACCTGCCGGGGGCGGAAGGCTTCGCCGAGACCGGCTGGATCGGGCGGGCCATGGCGGTGGGCGGCGTCCGCCTGCGCGTCGCCGAGCCCTGCATGCGCTGCGCCTTCACCACCATCGCCCAGGGCGACCTGCCGCTGGCCCCCGCCGTGCTGATGGCGATCACCAAACGCAACGCCACCCATTTCGGCGTGCTGTGTACGGTCGAGACACCGGGCGAGATCCGGATCGGCGATGCAGTACGGGTGCTGGATTAAGTTTAGAACTTGATCGGCGCAGACGCTTGGTCGTGGTCGATCTCGCTTCCGAGCAGGCGGTGCGCTACCGTATTGCCAGTCTCAATTCTTCGCGGTGGTCCCCATGCCCCAACAGGCCAAGGAAGCGTGGGGAATACTCTTTGCCCGCATATTCGCACATCAGGCTGTGAAGGTTGCCCTTGATCAGCAGCGGCTCCGCAACGATGCTGATCCTTACTATCTAGCCGAACTTGAGAGGATCGCCGCTCAACTTGAGAGCGAGGTTTCTGCGGCCCAGAAAGCGGCAAGACATCATTCGGGCATCCTGGACACAATCACGGCTGCTCGACAGCAGATTGCCAATGACGAGATCGAAACGCTCCAATAAATCGCGGAACGTTTGAAGACCGATACCAACGGTCGAAAATGTTGATTCGTCATCCCGTGCGCGCTGCGGCGCGAAGTGCCGCTGCGCAGACACGGGATCTCCGCGCGGCCCTAGAGAGATCCCGTGTCCGCAGCGCATCATTGCATGCTGCGCTGCGCCACGGGATGACGAGTCGTTCTTTATGCTGCTGGGTATGACTGTGGTCGATTGGTTCCGGCTAGTCGCCTAGGCAGATCCCCAGCGCCCGGGCGGTGGTGACCAGCGGGTCGTCCGGCTTGACGTCCTGGTATTCGGCGATCGCCTCCTGCAGCGGCACGTCGATCACCCGCCGGTCGGACCAGGCCACCAGCCGGTCGAACTTGCCCTCGGCGATCAGGTCGACCGCATGGGCGCCGAAGGCCGAGGCGATCAGCCGGTCGCGCCAGCTGGGCATCGAGCCGCGCTGGACATGGCCCAGCACCGTCACCCGCGTCTCCGCCCCCGTGGTGTCGGCGATCTTGAAGGCGACATAGTCGCCGATGCCGCCGAAGCGCTTCTCGCCGCCGTGGTAGTCCTTGTGCACCTTGGTGCCGTCGGCGGTCTTCACCGCCTCCGACACCACCACCAGCGCGAAGTTGCGGCCGGTCTTGCGCACCTCGCGGATCTTCTGGGCGACGGAATCGATCGAGAACGGGATCTCCGGGATCAGGATCACGTCGGCGCCGCCGGCGATGCCCGCGGCCAAAGCGATGTGGCCGGCGTCGCGGCCCATCACCTCCAGCACCATCACCCGCGCGTGGCTGGCGGCGGTCGGCTGCAACCGGTCCAGCGCCTCGGTCGCCACCGCCACCGCGGTGTCGAAGCCGACCGAGACCTCGGTCAGGCCGACATCGTTGTCGATCGTCTTCGGGATGCCGACATAGTTGAAGCCGCCCTGCTGCGCCAGGCGCCGCAGGATCTGGTGGCTGCCGTCGCCGCCGATGCCGATCAGCGCGTCGAGGCCGAGCTCGTGATAGGCGCCGACGATCTCGACCGACCGGTCCTTCAGCGTGCCGTCGGCCATCGGGAAGGCGAAGGGGTCGCCCTTGTTGGTGGTGCCGAGGATGGTGCCGCCCTGGCGCATCACCGCCGTGGTCATCTTGTCCGGTGTCAGCACCTCGTAGCGCAGCGGCCGGGCCAGCAGGCCGGAGGTGCCCTCCTTGATCCCGATCACGGTCCAGCCGAGGCCGTCGGCCCGGCACACCGCCGCGCGGATCACCGCGTTGAGCCCGGCGCAGTCGCCGCCGCTGGTCAGGATTCCGATGCGCTTCTCGCCCGCCATGCCGTGCTTCGTTTCCATCCTCGGTTGCGTTTCCCCCTTGTACCGGGATACGCCCGGTGCTGTAAGAGCCGGATGCAGCGGCCGGCCGGCCCCGCGCGGGAGCCCCGCGTCAAACGCGTTCCGGTCGGGCCGCTCCCTTTGCTATGATCGGGCCGCCGCTGAACCGGGACCCACAGGAAAGGCCGTTTGAGGGAATGATCGACATCGAGTCGATGCAGGAGAGGCTGGCCGCATTGCGGGTCGAGCACCGCGACCTCGACGAGATCATCGACCGGCTGACCGCGGACGGGCCCGTCAACCAGCTTCAGATCCAGCGCCTGAAGAAGCGCAAGCTGCTGCTCAAGGACCAGATCTCGATGATCGAGAGCAAGCTGCTGCCCGACATCATCGCCTGAGCCCGAGGATATCCCGACCGATGGCCGAACCCGCCGTGCCGCCCGTGGCGATCATCATGGGCAGCCAGTCCGACTGGGAGACCATGCGCCACGCCGCCGAGACCCTGTCGCTGCTGGGCATCGGCCATGAGGCGCGCATCGTCTCCGCCCACCGCACGCCGGAGCGGCTCTACGACTTCGCCCGCGAAGCGCGCGACCGCGGCGTCAAGGTGATCATCGCCGGTGCCGGCGGCGCTGCCCATCTGCCGGGCATGGCAGCGGCGATGACGCCGCTGCCGGTGCTGGGCGTGCCGGTCGAGAGCAAGGCGCTGAAGGGCATGGACAGCCTGCTGTCGATCGTGCAGATGCCGGGCGGCGTCCCGGTCGGCACCCTGGCGATCGGCCGGGCCGGGGCGATCAACGCGGCATTGCTCGCCGCCTCGATCCTGGCGCTGGGCGACCCCGCCGTCGCCGATGCGCTGGACGCCTGGCGCAAGCGCCAGACCGAGGCCGTGGCCGAGCACCCGAAGGACGAATGACCAGCCTCCCGACACCCCTTCCGCCCGGCAGCATCATCGGCATGCTCGGCGGCGGCCAGCTCGGCCGCATGACCGCCCTGGCCGCCGCCCGCCTGGGCTACCGCACTCACGTGCTGTGCCCGGATCCGGACAGCCCCTGCGCCCAGGTGACCGACCGGTCGACCCTGTCCTCCTACACCGACCATGCGGCGCTGGACGCCTTCGCCGCCCAGGTCGATGTCGTCACCTACGAGTTCGAGAACATCCCCTACGAGACCGTGCTGCATCTGGCCGCCCGCGTGCCGGTGCGGCCAGGGCCGGACGGGCTGGCGGTATGCCAGGACCGGGTGGCGGAGAAGGAGTTCTGCAACCGCCACGGCATCGGCACCGCACCCTGGCGGGCCGTGGGCTCGGCGGCGGAGCTGGCCGGGGCGGTGACCGCGATCGGCACGCCCGCCGTGCTGAAAACCCGGCGCGAGGGCTATGACGGCAAAGGCCAGGCGGTGATCCGCGACCCGGCCGATGCCGCCGCGGCCTGGGACAAGCTGGGCGGCCGGCCGGCCATCCTGGAGGGCTTCGTCGATTTCGCCCGCGAGCTGTCGGTGATCGCCGCCCGCGGCGTCGACGGATCGGTGGTGTGCTACCCGGCGGTCGAGAACCGGCATCGCGACCACATCCTGTCGGAGACGATCGCCCCGGCCCCCGGCCTGGCGCCGCATCGCGCGGCGGAGGCGGAGGAGATCGCCCGGACGCTGATCACGGCGCTGGACATGGTCGGCCTGCTGGCCGTGGAGCTGTTCGAGGCGCGCGACGGCGGCCTGCTGGTCAACGAGCTGGCGCCGCGGCCGCACAATTCCGGCCATTGGACCCAGGATGCCTGCGCCTGCGACCAGTTCGAGCAGCTGGTCCGCGCCGTCTGCGGCCTGAAGCTGGGTTCGACCGAACGCCATTCCGACGCGGTGATGCAGAACCTGATCGGCGACGACGTGCTGCGCTGGCCGGACTTCGTGGCCGAGCCCGGCGCCAAGCTGCATCTCTACGGGAAGGGCGCCCCACGCCCGGGCCGCAAGATGGGCCACGTCAACCGGCTGGTGCCGAAGGGCTGATTCCACCGCCAGGGCGTCGCGACAGTCGGCTCACTCCGGCAGGCCGGCTTTCCGGAAACCGTCCAGAATCATGTCCCGGGACGCCGTGTCCCTGAGCGGCAGATAGTCCCGGATGGCCGAGACGGTGCTTCCGGGCGCCAAAGCGAGGAACTTGCCGAGCGCCGCGCGTGCCTCCGGCAGCCGGTCGAGCTGGACATAGCCGGGGACCAGAACCCAATGGGCCGTATCCCAGTCGGGATTGAGGGCGGCCGACCGTTCGGCCAGCTCGACCGCCTTCGCGGGGCGGCCGCCGAACAGATGGGCCATCCCGGCCACGGCCAGGAACATGTAGTAGCTGGGATCCAGCGGGCCGAGCGCCATGGCCCGCTCCGCCAGCACCAGCCCGGCCTCCGGGTCGCCGCCGCAGACCAGCGCGGTGCCGGCCAGGAAGTTGATATAGCCCGAGCCGGGGTTCCGCTCGACCGCGCGGCGCACGCCGTCCAGGCCGGCGCCGTAGTCCCGCCCCGCCATCACCAGGACGAAGCTGGCGACGACCAGCGCCACCGGATCGTCGGCGCCGGCGGCGGCCGCCGCCCGGCGGGCCAGCGAAATCGCCGTTCCCAGATCGTCGAGCCCGGCGGCCGGCCACCCCCGCGACAGCCGCTGCTCCAGGCACCACGCGGCATGGGCCAGCGCCGAGGCGAAGGTCGGGTCCAGCTCGATCGCCTTCATAAGCAGGCCATAGCCCATCAGGTTCTCGTCCGGCCGCATGGCGTAGACATGCGGCAGCGCCCGCAGATGAAGGTCGTAGGCGTCGAGCGAGTCGACCGGCTTGCGGCGCGCGCGCTCGATCTCCGCCTTCAGCATGGTCGGTTCCAGCGCGCCGACGACGCTGGCGGTGATCCGGTCCTGCAGGTCGAACACATCCTGCGCGTCGCCGTCGAAGCGTTCCGCCCACAGATGGGCACCGGTCGCCGCGTCGATCAGCTGGCCGGTGACGCGCAGCCGGTTGCCGGATTTGCGGACGCCGCCCTCCAGCACGTAGCGCACGCCCAGCTCCGCCGCCACCTGCCGCACATCGACCGCGCGGCCCTTGTAGGTGAACGTCGAGTTGCGGGCGATCACCGCCAGCTGGCTGAAGCGCGACAGCGCGGTGATGATGTCCTCGACCATGCCGTCGACGAAGTATTCCTGCTCCGGATCGCCCGACATGTTGGTGAAGGGCAGCACCGCGATCGACGGCTTTCCCGGCGGCGGCACGGCGGGTGCCGCCCGCGGGCGCTGCGCCGCGGGATCAATGGTCGGGGTGCTGCCGATCTGAAGGGCGTAGATCCGGATCGGCTCGGCGATGTTCTTGAGCTGGGTGCTGCCGAGATCGCTGACCGAGAGGTCGAGCCTGGACTTGACCTGGCGATAGGCGTCCTCGGACAGGCAGATGGCGCCGGGCGCCGCCACCCCCTCCAGCCGCGCGGCGATGTTGACGCCGTCGCCCATCAGGTCGCCGTCGCTCTCCTCCACCACGTCACCGAGATGGATGCCGATGCGGAACTCGATCTGCCGGTCGGGCGCCACGCCGGCATTGCGCTCAACCATGGCACGCTGCACCTCGATGGCGCAGCGCACGGCGTCGACGACGCTGCGGAACTCGACCAGCGACCCGTCGCCGGTCCGCTTGACCACGCGGCCGTTATGGATGGCGATGGTGGGGTCGATCAGGTCGCTGCGCAGGGCGCGCAGCCGGGCCAGAGTGCGTTCCTCATCCGCGCCGGCAAGCCGGCTGAAGCCGACGACGTCGGCGGCCAGGATCGCCGCCAGCTTGCGATGGTCGCTCATGGAAGCGCCTTGGCCCTCCGAACGCAACGCCGCCTGAATATCCGAATATACGCCTCAAATGCGTTCGATCCTCGAACATTGTGGGGCTGGGGGATCGCTCAGGGTGCCACCGTCACTGGCGCGTATTCATGGGCCAGGATGCCGTTGCCGAAGCGCGAGGCCGAGATCAGTTCGAGCCCGAGCCGCTCGCCGGGCGGGAACAGCGGTGTTCCCTGGCCGAGCGCGAGCGGATAACCGAGAAGGCGGATGCGGTCGACCAGCCCATGCCGCAGCAGCTGCTGCGCCACGCTGATGCTGCCATGGACATAGATGTTGCCGCCCTCGCCGGCCTTCAGCGCCCGGACCGCGTCGGGCAGCGGGCCGCGCAACAGCTCGGCCGGTGTCCAGTCAAGATCCGTCAGCGTCGTCGAGGCGACATATTTCGGCAACGCGTTGAACCGGTCGGCGAAGTCCCCGGTCTCCTGCGGCCAGGAGCCGGCGAAGATCTGGTAGGTCTTGCGCCCCAGCAGCATGGCGCCGCTATCCGCCAGCTCGTCGTTCTTGAACCGGTCCATCTCGGCGTTCCACGCCACGCCGGTCAGCTTCTCGACCTCGGCGATGCCGTCGGCGCTGGTGAACTCGGTGACGATGACCTTCCTCATCTCGTCCTCCCTGCCCTGGTTCAGGCGGTGGCCGCCACCGCCAAATCGATGAAGGCGCGGATCGCCGGGAAGCGCCGGCGGTCGCGCTGGCACAGCACATATTCGTCGGTGTGCCAGTCGCAGCCGGCCAGCGGCCGGACGGCGATGCGCGGATCGGGCCGGATCTCGCCGGCGGAGATGAAGCCGAGGCCGAGGCCCAGCGCCACCGCCTCCTGCACCGCCTCGCGCCCCATCACCTCGAACAGCGCGCCGGGCGCGATCTCCGCCTCCGCCAGGCCGCGCTCGACCGTGCGCCGGGTCATCGACCCGGTCTCGCGCATCACCAGCCGCTGCCCGGCCAGGGCCGCGACCGGCACCGAATCCCCTGCCGCCAGCGGGTGGCCGTCCGGCAGCATCAGCCGCACCGGGTCACGGTACAGCGGCACGATGTGGAAGCGCGGATCGACCGGCGGGTTGGACAGCAGGGCCACGTCCAGCCGCGCCTCCGACAGGTCCTCCAGCACCGCGCCGGCATTGCCGATCGACAGGCGGATCTCGACCTGCGGGTGGCGGCGGTCGAACTCGGCGATCAGCGGCATGACGTAATACGGGCTGTCGGCGCCGAGCTGCAGCAGGCCGCGGGCCAGTTGGGCCGAGCCTTCCAGCAGCGTCGCCGCCTCCTGCTCGGTGTCGAACAGCCGGGTGGTCAGCCGGAACAGCCGCCGCCCCATCTCGGTCGGCTGCACCCGGCGCGAGCTGCGCTCGAACAGCAGCACGCCGTAGCGCTCCTCCAGCGCCTTCACCGATTGCGACAGGGTCGGCTGGGTCAGCCCCAGCGTCCGCGCCGCCAGGGTGAAGCTGGCCTGGGTGGCCACCGCGTGGAAGGCACGCAGCTGCATCAGGTTTATTCGCATGGCCTATGGATAGCATGGAAAGTCCGTATTGGACTTATGTATGAGGGCGGCGCAGCCTCGGTCCCAGCCACCCTGTCCGAGGCCGCCATGCCCCTTGCCGCCGCCCGTCCGATCACCACCGACGACATCGGGATCGCGACGCTGCGCCACACGCCGGACCGCCTGACCATCCGCTGGTCGGACGGCCGCGAGAGCCCCTACCCCGCGATCTGGCTGGCCGACAACCGGCCCGACCGCCGCGACCGGCCGGACGGGCAGCGCCTGTTCGACGCCATCGACCTGCCGGACGGCATCGCCATCCGGGCCGCCGTGCTGGCCGCCGACGGCTCTGTCGAGATCCACCTTGCCGGCTTCGACACGCCGGCGCGCTTCGCCGCCGTCTGGCTGCGGGCCCATGCGCTGGATCCGGCCTCCCGCGCCGAGCGGCGGCGCCGGCCGGTGCTGTGGGATTCGTCGCTGGCGCT
>NZ_JANX01000282.1 GCF_000767795.1 Inquilinus limosus MP06
GCCTCCCTCAGCGTCGGGCTGCCAAGGCCGCGGCGGGGACCGGGCGCCGCGACAGCAGGTGCTGCAAAGCCTGGCGGGCGCGGTGCAGCCGGCTGGTCACCGTGCCGATCGGCACGTCGAGGGCCTCCGCCGCCGCCGTGTAGCTCAGGCCGCCGGCGGAGATTGCCAGCAGCACGCTGCGCTGCTCCTCCGGCAGCTGGTCGATCGCCCGCTGCACCGCCGCCAGCATCAGCGTCGCCTCGACTTCGGCCTCGGCGTCGCCTCCCAGCAGCGTGTCGGGATCGACCGGATCCGCCATCTCGCCGCGGCGGCGCCCGGCCCGGATCCGGTCGAGATGCAGGTTGTAGGCGATCCGGAAGATCCAGCCCTGCAGGGTGGCGGCCGCGGCGGCCTGATGCGCCCGCTCCAGGGCCCGTTCGCAGGTGGCCTGCAGCAGGTCGTCGCCCTCGGACGCGGTGCCGGCGAGCGCGCGGGTGAAGGCGCGCAGCCGCGGCAGCGACGCCAGCAGCGCTCCCCTGACATGATCCGCCGGATCGGACATCCCACCACCCTGCTGTTGCGGATCATCGGCCCGCGCCGATGCATTAACGCGCGATACGACGCCTCGGCGCGTCCCGGATGCGAAAATTTTTGCGCGATTCCCTGGAATGACCGCGGCGTCCCGGACGTCACAGCTATGACACGGGCCGCCGCGGCCCGCTTCGGCACCACTGTTCTGGAGTTCCTCATGCTTGTCCGTTCGATCGCGACGCTGCCCATCGTGGCGGCTTTCGGACTGCTCTACGCCACCACGGCGAGCGCAGCCGCCTGGGGGGATCTCAAGGACGTCTCCAAGCCGCAGTTCATGACCGTCAAGGACAATGGCGGCGGACATGGCGGCGGTAACGGTGGTGGAAATGGCGGCGGCAACGGGGGTGGAAACGGCGGCGGCAATGGGGGCGGCAACGGCGGTGGAAATGGCGGGGGCAACGGCGGCGGTAACGGCGGCGGTAACGGGGGCGGCAACAGCGGCAATGCCGGCGGGAAGGCCAGCGGCACCGGCAGTGGCGCCGGCAGCGCCACCGGCAGCTCCGCGGATGACGACAGCCCGGGCAACAGCGGCAAGCTCAGGAGCACCCGCCACGGGACCGGCGTCGCCAGCACCACGGATCCGGCGGACGCTCCCGGCAACAGCGGCAAGGCCAGGAGCAGGAGGCCCGACAAGGTCGACACCATCTCGCTCGACGACGACACCACCGCTGCGCTGATCGGCTCCGGCTGGTCGCCGACCGTCGGCAACGGGCCGTTCCGCAATCACGGCGCGCGTGTCTCCACCATGGTCAGCCTGGCCAAGGAGCTGGGCTACGGCGCGAATGTCGGCGCCATGCAGGCCAATTTCGGCACGCCGCAGGAAACCGGCATCCGCGCCCTGCAGGAGCGGATCGCCACGCTGAAGGCCGATCCGACCACGGATCCGGCCCTGATCGACGCGCTGGAGGCGGAGCTGGCCGACCGGATCCAGACGGTCAAGCCGGGCACCGGGCCGACCGGCGCCTGGGAGACGACCAATCTGGACGTCGACGGCAACGGCGTGGTCGACGACCATGACCTGGCCCTGGCCCGCGAAGGCTTCCGGCCGTTCGATTGAGGGCAGCGTCCGGCGGCCCCTGGTCCTGGGGCCGCCGGCGATCCGGCAGGTTTTCAGCAGCGCGTTCAATGGGTCAGGATGTCGAGGATGATGCCGGTGGCGATGGCCACCAGCACCACCTCGGACCCGACCATGTAGTAGTCGTAGCCGTCATGGCGGGGCAGGCGCGCCAGAAGATCCGGCGGCAGGCTCCGCTTGGCGATACCCGGCGGCAGCGGCTTGCCCCGCGCCAGGTTGCGCGCGATGCCGGGCGGCAGCGCCTCGCCGCGCGGCCAGCCACCGTAATAGTCGACGATCACGTCGCGGTCCCGCGGCTGGAACAGCACCGCCGGCGCGCCGGCATTGCCCTGGCGATGGGGCTTTCCCTGGCCCGGGTTGCCGGGCACGACCTGCTTCTTGCCGTGTCCCTGTCCTTGCCCCTGGCCGTGGCCATGGGGTGCCGCCATCGCGGCGGGGCTGGCCGCCAGCAGGCCGATCGCGGCCGCGAGCAGCACGGTCCGGGCCGCGCCGGCCCGGGGCTTTCCTGGCGTCACCTGTGTCATCCTCACGCGCCGCCGATCAGTCGAACCGCAGCGGGATGTTGATGGTGACGCCTGGGGCCGGGGCGTAATAGTAGGGCGGCGGCTCGACATAGACCGGCGCCGGCCGGCGATAGTAGTAGGGCCGCCCGTAATAGCCGTAATACGGCCGCTCATAGACCACGACCGGCGGCCGCGGCCGCGCATAGTAGTAGCCGTAGCCGTGGTGGGGCCGGGCCCAGGGCGGGCCGCCGTGATGCCAGGGCTTGTGATGGGCCATGGCCGGCCCGGCGGTGGCCAGCACCGCCAGGGCGGCCAGCGCGGGCATGAGGACGTGTCGTCTCAAGCTCATCTCGATCGATCCCCTTTCCGGGCGTCCGGACAGACGCCCCTCAGACCAGGGACGATCGAGCCCCGCGGTTTAATCCAGCATTCGTTCGGCGGGGCTGGATGATGGCAATCCAGGCCTCGAACGAAAACCCCCTCACCCGGAAACGAGGCCCCTTCAGAACTCCAAACACCGTCATTGCGAGCGCAGCGAAGCAATCCAGGGCCGGTGCGCACCGGCCCCTGGATTGCTTCGTCGGCTTCGCCTCCTCGCAATGACGCGGGGGATGGGAATTTCGAAAGGTCTCGCAGGCGGGAGAGGCAGCAATTCCGTACCATCCTTGATCGGGATGGCCCGGTTCAGCCTGAATTGCTCCCGCCCCGTCCGCCGGCCTCCGCCTGCCGCAGGGCGGCGTCGAGGTCGGCGATCAGGTCGGCCTCGTCCTCCAGCCCGACATTCAGCCGCACCAGCCGGCCGGCATAGTCGGTGCCCAGCCGCGGGATGCTGCGATAGGCCATCACCAGGCTGGTGGCGCCGCCCCAGCTGTAGCCAAGCCTGAACAGGCGCAGCGCCTCGACGAAGCGGGTGACCCAGGCCTCGTCGCGCTCCGGTCCGAACACGATCGAGAACACGCTGGACGAGCCCCTGAAGTCGCGGCGCCAGGTCTCGTGGCCGGGGCAGGAGGGCAGGGCCGGGTGCAGCACCGCCTCGACCTCCGGCCGGCCGGCCAGCCAGGCGGCGACCGCCAGCGTGGTGCGTTCCAGCCGGTCGAGCCGGACGCCCAGCGTCTGCAGCCCGCGCAGCGCCAGGCTGCAATCGTCCGGCGACACCGCCATGCCGAGCAGCCGGTGCGCGTCGCCGATCGCCTGCCGGTGCGCGTCGTCGGCGACCGGAGACGGTGCCAGCAGCAGGTCGCTGTGGCCGCCGACATATTTGGTCAGCGCCTGGACGCTGATATCCGCGCCACGGGCGAAGGCGTCGAACAGGATGCCGGCGGCATAGGTATTGTCGATGGCGACGCTGACGCCGTGCCGGTGCGCCGCCGCGGCCAGGGCCGGCACGTCCTGCACCTCCATCGTGATCGACCCCGGGCTCTCGCACCACAGCAGCGCCGTGGACGGCCGGATCAGCGCCTCGACCTCAGCCCCGGCGAGGGCGGGGTAGGTCTCGACCTCCACCCCCAGCTTGGCCAGGAGGCCCAGGGCGAATTCCCGGGTCGGGCCATAGGCGCTGTCCGGCACCAGCACATGCGACCCGGCGCGACACATGGCCAGGAACACCAGCGCGATGGCGGCCTGGCCGCCCGGCACCATGAAGCTGTGGCGCGCGCCCTCCAGCTCGGCGATGCGCCGGGCCAGCTCGATCGTCGTCGGCGTGCCGTACAGGCCGTAGGTGTAGCCGCCGTCGAGCGACCAGTCGTCACGTGCATCGGCCAGCCGGTCGAACACCACGGTCGAGCCGCGGAACACCGGCGTCGCCAGCGATCTGAAGCCCTCCGGCGCCTTCGCCTCGGAATGGATCAGCCGGCTTCTCCAGCCCAGCGGCGGGCGCTCGTCGGTCATCGGCAATCCTCCGCAGGGGCAATGTCAGGCGGCGAAGTCCGGTTCCTGGCGCATCAACCGGCGCTTGACGCTCTCCAGATGCAGCCGGGCGCTCTCGGCGTCGCCTTCGCGCATCTGCTCATAGGTCCGGCGGGCGATCTCGGCCGGCACCGGGGTAAGCCTGCGGCCGGTGCTCAGCGCCTTGACCTGCACCTCGGCCGCGCGCTCGAGGTAGTACAGGTCGTCCCACGCCTCGGCGATGGTTGGGCCGCACACCATCACGCCGTGGTTGCGCAGGAAGACGATGTCGGCGTCACCCAGGGTGGCGGCGATGCGGTCGCCCTCGGCCTCGTCCAGCGCCAGGCCGTTATAGGCGTCGTCCACCGCGGTGCGGCCGTAGAATTTCAGCGCCGTCTGCCCGGCCCAGGCCAGCGGCTGGCCCTCGACCATGCTCAGCGCCGTGGCATAGGGCATGTGGGTGTGGAAGGCGGCACGGGCGCGCGGCACCAGCTTGTGCAGCCGGGCATGGATGTAGAAAGCCGTCGCCTCCGGCCTGCCGTCGCCGTCGATCACGTTGCCGTGGAAGTCGCAGACCAGCAGGCTGGAGGCCGTGACCTCGGCGAAGGCCAGGCCGTAGGGATTGACCAGGAACAGGTCGTCGCGCCCCGGCACCAGGGCCGAGAAATGGTTGCAGATGCCTTCCTCCAGCCCCAGCCGCGCGGCCATGCGGAAGCAGGCGGCCAGGTCGATCCGGGCCTGGCGCAGCGCCGCCCAGTCGATCTCGCCGATATTGGACAGCCGGGACGGGTCGGCGGCATGCAGCTCATGGGCCATGGCGGGGTCTCCTCTCGGCGCTCGGGTCTTTCAAAGCCAGTTGGCATCCTTGAACAGCCCCGGCAGCCCGTCCAGGGCCGGGAGCACCGCGGCAGGCGCATAGCCGTCCAGCGGCCGGCGGCCGGTGCCGCGATCGATCCAGACGTCGCGCAGGCCGATCTCCCGCGTCGCCACCAGGTCGAGATGCGGGCTGGCGCAGACATGCACCACCTCGTCCTTGCCCACGCCCAGCATCCGATGCGCATGCTCGAAGATCCGGCGCGACGGCTTGTAGGCGCCGGCCTGCTGGGCCGTCACCACCCGGTCGATATGGCCGCCGAGCTGGGCGACGTTGCCGGCGATGACGTCGTCATCGGTGTTGGAGATGATGCACAGGCGGAAGCCGGCGGCCTTCAGCGCCGCCAGCGCCGGCACCACCTCGGGGAAGGGCGGCATCCGGCCGATCGCGCCGGTCAGCACATCGGCGTCGCGCTCGCCCGAGGCGACGTCCAGCTCTCCCATCGCCAGCCGCAACGCGGTGCCGGCGATGTCGCGGAAGCGGCGATGCGGCTCCGCCTGCTCGATCGCGTGCTCGTGCCGGTCATAGGTCTCGACCAGCCGGTCGGGATCGATCGCCACGCCCCGCCCGGCCAGGAGGATTCGGACGGCGTCGCGCAGCCCTTCGTCCCACTGGATCAGAGTGCCGTAGCAGTCGAAGGTGACCCAGGCGGGGCGCGGTCCGGACAGCATGACGGGGTTCTCCACTGGTGCGGGTCACGGTATCGCGCAGATGCGGCTTATTGGGAAACGAGATTATCGACTGGATCTTATCGGAAGCGTAAATATCGATCCCATGTTCGACCTCGACCTCCTCCGCACCTTCGTTGCCGTCGCCGATGCCGGCGGCTTCACCCGCGCGGCGGAGCGGGTGCATCGCAGCCAGTCCACCGTCAGCCAGCAGATCCGCCGGCTGGAGCAGGATCTCGGCCATCGGCTGCTGGACCGCGACCGCACCGGCGGCGCCGCGGTGCTGACCGAGGAGGGCGAGCTCCTGATCGGCTATGCCAGGCGGCTGCTGGGGATCTCGGCGGAGGCGCGGGAGGCGCTGGCGGGTCCCGGCCGGGCCGCGGTGGTGCGCCTCGGCGTGCCGGAGGATTTCGCCGGCCGGAGGCTGACCGACCTGCTGTCCGGCTTCGCCCGGCGGAGCCCGCGCATCCGCCTCGACACCACCAGCGCCTGGAGCGCCGAGCTGCGTCGCCTGCTGGCGGCGGGGGAGCTGGACCTGGCGCTGGTCAAGCGCGATGTCGGCGACGGGCGGTGCCTGGCGCGGTGGTCGGAGCGGCTGGTCTGGGTCGCGGGCCGGGAGGCCGATATCAACACCGACCCGCTGCCGCTGGCGTTGTTCCCGCCGGGCTGCATCTACCGCGACCGGGCGATCGCCGGGATGGAGGCGCTGGGCCGCCGCTGGCGGCTGGCCTATTCCAGTCAGGGGCTGATCGGCGTGCAGGCGGCGGTGGCGTCGGGCCTCGGCGTCAGCATCCTGGCCGAAGACGCAGTGCTGCCGGACCATCGCCGGCTGGGCGCGTCGGACGGCTTCCCCGACCCGGCGGAATCGGAACTGGCGCTGCTGGGGAAGCCCGGCCGGCCGGACCGGGCGGCGGGCGAGTTGGCGGAGTATCTGGTCGGCGCCCTCGGCGCGGACTGACCGGCGCAACCGCGATCAAACGGGCGGCCGCGGCCCTGGGCACAGTGCCGCCGAAGGCTCAAGGGAGACGGGGATGGGGGCGGTCGAGCGGGCGGTCTGGTTCATCGAGAACCGGTTCGGGTCGGAGGTCACGCTTGACGCGATCGCCGAGGCCGCCGGCGTGTCCCGGTTCCATCTGTGTCGCCTGTTCGGCGTCGCCACCGGCCGGTCGGTGATGCGCTATGTCCGCGGCCGCCGCCTGACCGAGGCGGCGCGGGTGCTGGCGGCCGGCGCCTCCGACATCCTGGCGGTGGCGCTCGACGCCGGCTACGGCTCCCACGAGGCCTTCACCCGCGCCTTCCGCGACCAGTTCGGCCTGACGCCCGAGCTGGTGCGCGGCCAGGGCCGTGTCGACAACCTCGCGCTGGTGGAACCGATCCGCATGGACGAATCCCTGATCATCGACCTCGAACCGCCGCGCTTCGAGGCCGGCAAGACGCTGCTCGTCGCGGGCCTGGGCGACCGCTACACCTTCGAGACCAATGAGGGCATCCCGGCGCTGTGGCAGCGCTTCGGGCCGCAGATCGGCCATGTGCCGAACCAGGTCGGCGACGCCGCCTATGGCGTCTGCTGCAACACCGACGACGCCGGCAATTTCGACTATGTCGCGGGGGTCGAGGTCGCCAGCTTCGACGACCAGCCGGCGGAGCTGACCCGGGTGCGGATCCCGGCTCGGCGCTATGTCGCGTTCTCGCACCGCGCCCACATCTCCCGCATCCGGGCGACGCATTACACGATCTGGACGAAATGGCTGCCGGACTCCGGCCACGCCTTCGCCGACGCGCCGAGCTTCGAGCGCTACAGCGCGGATTTCGACCCCTGGGCCGGCACCGGCCTGGTCGAGATCTGGATGCCGCTCAGGAGCTGACGCGGGCGGCTCGGGCCGGGGCCGCTGGCGCCAGCCGGTCGCACTGCATCAGCAGCCGCACCAGCTCGGCCTGGCGGCGGGTGCCGGTCTTCTCGAAGATCCGGGTCAGATGGGTCCGCGCCGTGGTCGGGGCGATCGCCAGCCGGTCGGCCACCGCCTGCAGCCCGTCGCCGCGGCTGATCTCGGCGGCGAACACGGCCTCGGCCGCGGTCAGGCCGAACAGCTCCTGCAGCAGGGCCGGGGAGGGCGTGCCGGCGGTGCCGGGATCCATGACGAACAAGGCCACCCAGCTGCGGGCGGCATCGCCGCCGCGGACCGGGATCACCGTCACCAGCAGGGGCGGGGCTCCGGACGGGCGCGACAGCCGCAGCCGGGT
>NZ_JANX01000283.1 GCF_000767795.1 Inquilinus limosus MP06
AGGTTCATCGCCAGGATGGTCAGGCTCAGCGCCGCGCAGGGCCACAGCAGCAGCAGCGGCGCCTGCTCCATGGTGGCGCGGGCGCCGCGGATCATCAGGCCCCAGGACGGGGCAGGGGGCACCACGCCGAGGCCGAGGAAGGACAGGCCGCTTTCCAGCACCACCGCCGCGGCGACGGCCAGCGACAGCTGCACCAGCACCGGCCCGGCGATGTTCGGCAGCACCGTGCGCAGCAGGATGCGGCCGGTCGGCGCGCCCAGCGCCCGCACCGCCTCGACATAGTCGTGGCTGCGGGCCGACAGCACCTCCGCATAGGTGACCCGGGCGAAGCCGGGCAGGTACAGCACCGAAAGGACCAGGATCAGCGTGCTGGCGCCGGGGCCGAGCAGGGTGACGACCAGCAGCGCCAGCAGCACCGGCGGGAAGCACAGGATGACGTCCATGCTGCGCACCGCCAGCAGCTCGCCGAGGCCACGGAACCAGCCGCCGACCAGCCCGAGCAGGGTGCCGACGATACCGGCGATGGCGGCCGCGGCGAAGGCGACGCCCAGGCTGGTGCGCGCGCCCCAGATCAGGCGGGACAGGACGTCGCGGCCGAACTCGTCGCGCCCCAGCGGCGACCCGGGCATCGGCCCGGCCAGGCGCTGGGCGATGTCCTGCCTGACCGGGTCGGCCAGGCCCAGCCACGGCGCCAGCAGGGCCAGCAGGATGACGGCGGCGACCAGCGCGCCCGGGATCCAAAGCCGCTTCATGCCGCGCGGATCCGCGGGTCGAGGACGGCGTAGAGCAGGTCCATCGCCAGGTTGATCAGCAGGAACAGGCCCGAGACGGTGAGGACGATGCCGACCACCATCGGGTAGTCGCGCGCCTCGACCGCGTGCAGCAGCGGCGTCGACAGGCCGGGCCAGTTGAAGACGTACTCGACCAGCACCGTGCCGCCCAGCATCGTGCCCATCTGCAGGCCCAGTACGGTCAGCACCGGGCTCAGCGCGTTGCGCACGACGTGGCGCACCAGCACGCGGGCGGGGGACAGGCCCTTGGCCCGGGCGGTGCGGACATAGTCGCGCGACAGGGCGTCCAGCACCGAGGACCGCGTCATCCGGAACACGATGGCGGTCAGGCCCTTGGCGATGGCGATCGCCGGCAGGGCCAGCAGGGTCAGGTGCTGCAGCGGGTCCTGTGCCAGCGGCACGAAGCCGCCGGCCGGCATCAGCCGCAGCGCCTGGGCCAGCACCAGGATCAGCAGGGTGCCGACCACGAAGACCGGGACGGCCAGCAGCAGCGCCGCGAGGCCGGAGGCGATGCGATCGAAGGTGCCGCCGCGATGCGTCGCGGCGTAGGTGCCGGCCGGGATGCCGAAGATCACGGCCAGCAGCGCGCCGGCGCCGATCAGCTCCAGCGTGCGCGGCAGGCGCAGCGCGATCTCCTGCGCCACCGGATAGTCGTCGACCAGGGAGTTGCCGAGATCGCCCCGCGGTAGGCCGGACAGGAACTCGAAATACTGGTCGGACAGCGGCCGGTCGAGGCCGAGCCGCTCGCGCAGCTCGGCCACGGCGGCCGGGTCGGGCGCGACGCCGCCGGTCGACAGCAGCAGCTCCGCCGGGTCGCCGGGCACCATGTGCAGCGCCAGGAACACGATCGTGGCCACGATCCAGGCCAGCGCCAGCGAGGTCGCGATGCGGCGGAGGAGCCCGGCGATCATGCGAAGCTGGTCTCCTCCAGCGTGGCGCCGGAGAAGCCGGTGAGGGCGCCGGGCAGGTTGGTGAAGCCGGTGATGCGCCGGTCCAGGCCGTAGCCCTGCGACCGCCACGCCAGCCCGGCCAGCGGCACCTCCTCGAGGGCGGCGCGCTGCATCTCCTTGTAGATCTCGACGCGCTTGGCCTGGTCGAACTCGGCCCGGCCGCGGGCCAGCGCCTCGACCGTCCTCGGCGCCTTCAGCCCGAAGGAGCGGCCATGGGTCGGCGCCAGCGAGGTGTCGATCACCCCGGTCAGCCCGTCGGGATCGTTGTTGTCGGCGGACAGGCCGTGGATGGCGATGTCGTACTGGCCCTTGGTGCCGCGGGCGACGCGGGTCGACCAGTCCGGCAGCTGCAGCTCGCACTGGATGCCGATCGCGGCCAGGTGCTGCTGCACCACCTCGGCGGTGTCCTTGTGCATGCCGTATTGCGCGGTGGCCATCAGCGTGGTCTGGAAGCCGTCGGGGTGCCCGGCCTCGGCCAGCAACGCCTTGGCGCGGGCCGGGTCATAGGCCCAGCCATGTGCCAGCGCGTCGTCGTACCAGGGCGTGCCGGGGACGATCGGCAGCCCCGCCATCGGCTTGCCCCGGCCGAAGAAGGCGGCCTTGACGATGTCCTCCCGCTTCACCGCGAAGGCGACGGCCTGGCGCACGCGCGGGTCGTCGAAGGGCGGCCGGGTGGCGTTGAACAGCACGCACATGAACGGTCCCTCGACCGCGTCGAGCCTGAGCCGCGGATCGGATTCGACCGTGGCCATCGACTGCCAGGGGACGTATTCGATCATGTCGACATCGCCGCTCTGCAGGGCCGCGACGCGCAGGTTCTCATCCGCATAGACGGTGAACCGGATGCCCTTCAGCCTGGGAAAGCCGGGCTTGTAGAACTTGTCGAAGGCGGTGAGCTCGAGCGAGGTGCCGCGCTCCTGCCCGGTCAGGCGGAACGGCCCGGCGCCGATCGGCTCGCGCGCCGTCGAGTTCCGCGACAGCACGAAGGTGTTGTAGTTGGCGAACCAGGTCGGCAGCGTCGCCAGCGGCGTCTTGGTGACCAGGCGGACGGTCTGCGGATCGGGGGTCTCGATGCGCTCGATGCCCTGGAACTGGGTGCGCATATAGGCGGTCGAATTCTCAGCGGCGATCTGCTCGATCGACCATTTGACGTCGTCGGCGGTGACCGGGTCGCCGTTCTGGAAGACGCAGCCTGGGCGCAGCTTGAAGACCCAGGCGCCCTCGTCGTCGACCGACCAGGACTCCGCCAGCTCGCCGCGCAGCTGGCCCTTGCTGTCATAGGTGACCAGGCTGCGGTGCAGCATCAGCTTCACCGTGCCGGCGGCGGCGCCGGTGCTGACCCAGGGCTGCAGGTTGGGCGGAAAGGCCGACAGGCCGAAGCGCAGGATCCCGTCGGCCTGCTGGGCCCGGCCCGGCAGCGAGAGGAGCGGTAGCGACAGGCCGGCGCCCAGAAGCGCGCGGCGCGTCATGGTGATGCAGCGGCTACCCCCGACCATGGTGCCATCCCCTGTTTGTGGCGCGCGGGCGGCTTGGCCCGCGGCCGAGATGTCGATTTTTGCCCGATATCGCCGAGCTTTGTTTTTGACATCTATCCGGCTGAAAATTACATGTCAACTGACATGTGGGCGAGAGGGCGACGTCCGGTCATAGGGGCGAAGGCCACGAAAAGCCGCACGATCGTGCCATTTTTCGGGACAGCCGGGCTTTGAGCTTCCCGATAGAACGTGTAATCTTGCCTGCAAACAATCAGGCCGCCGCACGGCAAAGGGTTCCGGTGTCCCCACGTCCAAGACTGAGCGATATCCTCTATGGCGACATGCTGGGGCGCATTCAGCGCGGCCAGTTTCCGGGGGATGGCAAGCTGCCCTCCGAGAAGGAACTCAGCCAGAGCTTCGGCGTCTCCCGGCCGATCGTGCGCGAGGCCCTGCGCCGGCTGCGCGAGGAGGGGCTGATCCAGTCCCGGCAGGGCGCCGGCAGCTTCGTCGTCGGCGCCGCGGAGCCGCAGCCGGCCCGGCCGGTGAATGGGGCGCAGGGGATCCAGACGATCTCCGATGTCCGGCGCATCTACGAGTTCCGCATCGCGCTGGAGGGGGAGGTGGCCTATGCCGCCGCTTTGAACCGCAACGAGGCGCTGCTGGCCGCGGTGAAGAAGGAGCTCGACGCCATCGACCAGGCGATCCGGACCGGCAAGATCGGCGTCCAGCAGGACAGCGATTTCCACGCCGCGATCGCCCGGGCCACGCAGAACCAGTATTTCGAGGCGGCGCTGGCCGCGGTGCGGCCGCATCTCGACTATGTGATCGACCTGGCGCGCAGCTTCTCCGTGCTGCATTCGGCCGGGCACCTAGCCATGGTCCAGCGCGAGCACGCGGCGGTCTTCGAGGCGATCCGGGACGGCGACGCGGTCAAGGCGCGCGAGGCGATGCAGGCCCATATCCGCAACGCCCAGGAGCGCGTTTTCGACGGCATCCATCTCTAGCAGCCATCATGGGGGGCCGGCCGGGTTGCATGACAAGTGGGGCGAGGAGAACACGCCGCCGGCGCTTGCTCGTCATGGCGATGATGCGGCCATCCTGACGGCGCGGATGCGGCGTTCCGAAATTCTGTCTTGAAAATCAGGATCTTGATGTGGATGGCCGCCACCGCCTCCTTTCGGCTTGCCCAGAAAAAGGACAAGTTGACAGGTTGGGAATGACAACGCAAAGTCGGTGGATGGCGGCCACCGGCCGCCCGAATCCGCCATGCGGGGCGGGCCCGACCGGCAGGAAGGCCGGCCGTCGCCCGGGCCCGCGCCGGGAGAGCCTGCGCGAGTGAACGACACGGCCAGCCATCTGGATGCCCTGCGGGCGATGCTCGGAGAGCGCGGCCTGCTCGCGGCCCCCGACGACCTCTCCGCCTACGAGACCGGCGCCCGCTACGACCGCGGCCGGGCGGCCTTCGTCGCCCGCCCGGCGACGACGGCCGAGGCCTCCGCCGTCGTCGCGCATTGCGTGCGCCACGGCATCCGGCTGGTGCCCCAAGGCGGCAACACCGGTCTCGTCGCCGGCTCGACGCCGGATGCCGGCGGGGCGCAGGGCGTGCTCAGCCTGGACCGGTTCACCGGGCCGTTCGAGGTGGACGCCGCCAATCGCAGCGCCACCGTCGGCGCCGGCCTCCGCCTGTCCGCCCTCAACCAGGGGCTGGAGGCGCATGGGCTGGTCCTGCCGATCGACCTGGGGGCGGACCCGATGGTCGGCGGCATGGTCGCGACCAACACCGGCGGGGCGCGCTTCATCCGCTATGGCGACATGCGCCGGCATGTGCTGGGGCTGGAGGTGGTGCTGCCCGACGCCCAGGGCACCGTCCTCGACCTGATGCGACCGCTGCGCAAGAACAACACCGGGCTCGACCTCAAGCAGCTCTTCATCGGCACCGGCGGCGCCTACGGCCTGGTCACCCGCGCGGTGCTGGAGCTGCGCCGCCTGCCGCAGCAATCGGCCACGGCCATCCTGGTGCCGCGCGACGACGAGGCGGTGATGACGCTGCTGACCGCCTTCGAGGAGCGGGTCGGCGACCATCTGGCGGCGTTCGAGGGCATGTCCGGCGCCGCGGTCGAGCTGGCGCTGAAGCACCATGAGCGGCTGCGCAGCCCCTTCGCGCCGCATCCGCCGCCGCCCTTCTGCATCCTGGTCGAGATCGAGCGGTCCTGGGCCGCGCGGGACCAGGAACCATCGATCGACGTCCTGATGGAGCAGGTGCTGGCGGAAATCTGGGACCTGCCGGGCGGCCCGCTGGCCGATGCCATGCCGGGCCGCGGCTCCGACTTCTGGGCGCTGCGGCACGTGCTGAGCGAGAGCCTGGCGGCGGAGGGCAGGGTGGTGGCCTTCGACCTCGGCTTCGCGCGGGCCGATGTGATGCCGTTCCGCCGGGCGATGACCGAGGTGCTGGCGCAGCGGCACCCGGAGGCGCGGATCTGCGACTTCGGCCATGTCGGCGACGGCGGCGTGCATTTCAACCTGGTGCTGCCGCGCGACTCCGCCCTGGCGCGTGACCCGGCGCCGCTGCGTGAGCTGGTGTTCGGCGAGGCGGCCGGCCGTTTCGGCGGCAGCTTCAGCGCCGAGCACGGTATCGGCCGGGCCAACCTGGTCTTCTATGAGCGCCTCGTCGGCGACCGCGAGCGCGGGCTGGCCGGATCGATCCAGGATCTCGTCGCCCCCGGCGGCCTTGGGTCGGTGGATTTCCGCGCCGCGGCGCCGTCCGACGGATCTCCGTGACGCAAGGCGCCGCGCCCGCCGTCCGGTGAGGCTGCCACGGACGTCATGACAACGCTTCGATCGTCGGGATAGGCTCTGCGTCCCGGAAGGTCCGGCTGCGGCTGCTCCGGCGGTCCCGCGTCGTTCAGCCTTCCGGCTGTGGCATGCTTGTGGGCTATACAGGCCGATCGCGGCCGGCGGCCCCCGGCCATTCCGAACATGGGCGCACGACATGGCACGTCAGGACAGCGGACCGCCCGAACCCGACGCCTCGGGGGGAACGCGCGACCGGATCAAGGCGGTCGCCGCCGAGCTCTACGTCGTGAAGGGGCATGACGGCTTCAGCTTCGGCGACATCGCCGCGGTGATCGGGACCACGCGGGCGAACATCCACCATCACTTCGGCAGCAAGCAGCAGCTGATGCGGGAGCTGATCGAGGACATTGCCGCGAATGCCGTGGCGCGGATCGAGCGCTACTGGCGCGCCGGTACCGTCCCTTTCGACCAGCGGCTGTCGATGCAGCTCGACGACCTCCGCCGCTACTACCACCGCTTCAATCCCGGTGACCGCGACCGCAATGTCTGGAGCCCGCTGTCGCGCCTGCGCCACGACCTGCCGGCCCTCGGCGACGACGCGGTTGCGGCGCTGGAGCGGGTGAACCGGACCTATGACGCCTGCCTGCGGCACGCTGTGGGCGAGGCGGTGGCGGCCGGCCAGCTGCGGCGGGAGACGGATGTGGACGACGTCGTGCGGGTGCTGCGCGTCACCCTGCTGTCCTGTCCGCCGATGACCCAGGATGCGGGCCGGTTCGAGGAGATCGAGCTGCTGTTCCGCGCGCTCGGCCGGATGATCAGCGCGACCGGGGAGGGGGGCGCGCCGCCCATCCTGATCGTGCCGGAGGCGTGATCGAGACCGTTGACGGTACCTCCTCTCACTGTGTACTTACTTACATGTAAGTCAGTGTCGCGACGGATCCGAGAGCGCGACCATCGAGGGAGGCGGCAGGGATGCGGGACGAGCGCTTCGCGCAATTCGAGCTTCGGCCGTTCACCGGCGCGCTGGGGGCGGAGATCATCGGCGTCGACCTGAGGACGGCGGCCGAGGACACCTTCGCCGAGGTGCTGCGCGCCCTGCACGAATATCATGTGCTGGCGGTGCGCGATCAGGACCTGGAGCCGGCCACGCTGCAGCAGGTCGCCCGCCGCTTCGGGCCGTTCAGCGGCAACCCCGTGCACACCCCGATGGACGGGTTCGAGGATATCGTCCGCTTCGTGCGCGAGCCCGACGACACCGGCAAGGTGATCGGCGAGGACTGGCACATGGACCTGGCCTGGCTGGCGCGGCCGCCGGGGGTGACCATGCTGTATGGCGAGGAGATCCCGCCGGTCGGCGGCGACACCTGCTTCGCCAGCCTGGAGAAGGCCTACCAGTCGCTGTCGCCGCGGCTGGTCGCGATCCTGGAGGGGCTGACCGGCATCCACAGCGGGCGCGGCGTGTTCGCGATCAACGCGATGCAGAAGCGGCTCGGCGTCACCGCGGATGTCGAGGCGATCGAGAACGCGGCGGTCGAGCACCCGGTGATCTGCACCCATCCGGTGACCGGGCGGCGCTACGTCTTCGTCAGCAGCGTGCTGACCCATTTCAAGGGGATGACCGAGGAGGAAAGCCGGCCGCTGATCGACTTCCTGATGGCGCGGGCGACGCGGCCGGAGTTCCACTGCCGCCTGCGCTGGGCGCCGCGCACGCTGGGCATGTGGAACAACCCCTTCGTGCTGCAC
>NZ_JANX01000284.1 GCF_000767795.1 Inquilinus limosus MP06
GAGGCCGAGGCCCGGGCCCGGCGCGAGGAGGCCGAGCGCATGGTCGCCCTGCTGGCCGAGCAGAAGGCCGAGCGCGATGCCCGCTACGCCGCCCGCAAGGCGCGCGTGAAGCGCTGATCCGAGGGCGCGGGCCGTCATGTCGAAGACCACCCGCGCCACCCAGGCGCTCGAGCGGGCGGGCATCGGCTTCGCCGTCGCCACCTATGACTACGACCCCGGCGCCGACCGCATCGGGATGCAGGCGGCGGAAGCCATGGGCGTGCCGCCGCGGATCGTGCTGAAGACACTGATGGCGGAGGCCGACGGTAAGCCGGTCTGCGTCGTCGTGCCGTCGGACCGTGAGGTCGGCATGAAGAAGCTGGCCGCGGCCTTCGGCGCCAAATCGGCGCAGATGATGCGCCCGGCCGATGCCGAGCGCGTCACCGGCTACCATGTCGGCGGCATCAGCCCGCTGGGCCAGAAGCGGCCGGTGCCGACGGCGATCGAGGAAGCGGCGATGGCCGAGGCCGAGATCTTCGTCAATGGCGGCCAGCGCGGGCTGCAGATCCGCCTCAGGCCGCAGGACCTGCAGGCGGCGCTGAAGGCCAAGGTGGCGCCGCTCATCGCCTAGGGATGCCCAAGGCAGTCTGCCCTTTCCACACTCCCCCTCCCCTCGCGGGAGGGGGTAGGGGGAGGGGTGTCGACGACGAGAGCTGGCCGGAATCGTCCAGCATGGCTGCCGGGTCGAGCGACGTTCAACGTTGGTTTCGGCGGCGCGAATACCCCTCCCCTACCCCCTCCCGCAAGGGGGGGGAGGATGAAAAGGCACAGATCGGCCCGGGATCGGGCTTGATCCGGCCGGAACGGAGACCCGGTGCAGTCCTTCGACGTGGTGGTGATCGGCGCCGGGGCGGCCGGGATGATGTGCGCGGCCGAGGCCGGCAAGCGCGGCCGGTCGGTGCTGGTGCTCGACCATGCCGCGGCGCCGGGCGAGAAGATCCGCATCTCCGGCGGCGGCCGCTGCAACTTCACCAACCTGCATGCGGCGCCGGCCAACTTCATCTCCGCCAACCCGCATTTCTGCATCTCGGCGCTTCGCCGCTACACCCAGCGCGACTTCATCGCCCTGGTCGACCGCCACGGCATCGCCTGGCACGAGAAGACGCTGGGCCAGCTGTTCTGCGACGGCTCGTCCCGCCAGATCATCGACATGCTGCTGGCGGAGATGAGCCGGGCCGGCGCCACGCTGCGCCTCTCCACCAGGGTCGACTCGGTCGGGCGCGATGCTGGTGGCTTCGTCCTGGCGCTGGCCGGCGAGACGGCAGGGCCCGTGCGCTGCCGGTCCCTGGTGGTCGCCACCGGCGGCCGGTCGATCCCGAAGATGGGCGCCACCGGCTTCGGCTATGATCTCGCCGCCCGCTTCGGCCTCAAGGTCACCGAGACCCGGCCGGCCCTGGTGCCGCTGACCTTCGAGCCCGCCCTGCTGGAGCGGCTGAAGCCGCTGGCCGGCATCGCCGTCGACGCCGCCGAGACCGGCTGCGGCCGCACCCGGTTCCGCGAGGCGATGCTGTTCACCCATCGCGGCCTCAGCGGCCCGTCGATCCTGCAGATCTCCTCCTATTGGCGCGAAGGGCAGGAGATCGAGGTGTCGATGCTGCCCGGCACCGACGTCTTCGAGTGGCTGCGCGGCGCCCGTACCGCCAATGGCCGGCGCGCCCTGCACACCGTGCTGGCCGAGGCGCTGCCGAAGCGGCTGGCGCAGGCGATCGCCGAGGCCGAGGGCGCGGCCGGCAACCTCGCCGACCTGTCCGACAAGGTGCTGCGCCGGGTGGCCGAGGCGGTGAATGGCTGGCGGGTGCGGCCGGCCGGCTCCGAGGGCTACCGCACCGCCGAGGTGACGCTGGGCGGCGTCGACACCGCCGGGCTCGATTCGCGGACCATGGAGGCGAAGGCGGTGCCGGGCCTCTATTTCATCGGCGAGGTGGTGGACGTCACCGGCTGGCTCGGCGGCTACAACTTCCAGTGGGCCTGGTCCTCCGGCTGGTCCGCCGGACAGGCGGTGTAGGCCGCGTCGTAGGTTGGGTTCGCTTCTGCGAACCCAACAACGGTCCGGGCCGCGGGATGTTGGGTTCGCCATCGCGAACCCAACCTACGGCTTTCGGGCCTCGGCCAGCGCGAAATCGCCGCGCATCGGCTGCCAGATGGTGATGCCGCGTTCCTGCCGCAGGATGTCGGGCAGCGCCGCGATATAGGCCTGGCGGTAGGCGCGCGGGATCTGCACCTGCACCAGCTCGTCGAGGTCGGCCCAAGTCTCGTAGATCATGAACAGGGTCGGGTCGTCCGGCGACCGGTGCAGCGCGGCGTTGATGAAGCTCGGCTCGTGCCGCATCGCGTCCAGCACCGGCGTCAGCAGGTCCAGGAACTCGGCCTCGCGGCCCGGCTTGACATGCAGGGTGACGGTGAAGGCGACGGTTCTTTCATCGGGCCGGGTGGCGGTGGAGACCAGCATCTCGTCCTCGGGATCATGGTGAACGTCCCGAGGATCGTCGCGGCCGAGAGCGGATCCAATAACCTCGCAGGTAACGGAGCTCAGCCTCAGTCCGCGAACACCCGGTCGCCCTGCTCGTCGATGATCTGCTGCGCCTTGGTCACCGAGAAGGCGGTGGCGTCGTCCTTGCTGGCGTGCTTGTCGGCCCGGATGAAGCGGTGGGTCTTGGTGCCCTCCGGGAAGTCCTTCTCGATCAGGCCCGCGGTCTGGTACTGGCCGCCGGCCGGGAACGGGGCGGGGCGGATGCGGAAGCCCTTGTACTCGACCGCCGGCCCGGCCGGGGCCTCGCCGGACGGGGCCTCCTCGCGCTTGCCGCCGCCGAACAGGGATTTGAGGAAGGAGACCATCGTGACGCCCGTGGGTTGCGCAGGAAGAGGAAGAGGAAGCGCAGCCTAGCCCGGATCGGGCCAGGGATCACGCATCGTCAAACCCCATACCGTCATTGCGAGCGCAGCGAAGCAATCCAGGGCGGTTTGGCGTGGCCCCTGGATGGATTCGTCGGCTTCGCCTCCTCGCAATGACGGTTGGTGGAGTGGTGTCGCTCGGTTGACGCCCAGCCCCGCACCCGCTACAGCCAATCCCGCCGTCGACCGGAGACCCGCGATGAGGACCGACTCCACCGCAACCCGCTGAGCCGCAGCAGCCATCCGGTTGTTGCGGCGCTCCCGATCACGGCCTTTCCCTGTCCTGATGCGGACCGCCGCCGAAATCCCCTTTCCGCGGAGGTCTTCCCATGCCTGCACCCAGGCCATGGCCCTATTCCCTGGCAGCCACGCTGCTGCTGTTGTCCCCCTTCGACCTGATCGCCTCGCTCGGCATGGATGTCTACCTGCCGGTGGTGCCGGAAATGCCGGCCGCGCTGGCGGCGACGCCGGCGCTGGTCCAGCTGACCCTCAGCCTCTATTTGCTGCTGCTCGGCTGCGGCCAGCTGCTGTTCGGGCCGCTCTCCGACCGCATCGGCCGACGGCCGGTGCTGCTGGGCGGCACGCTCCTGTTCACCCTGGCTTCGGCCGGGCTGGCACTGTGCTCCTCGGCCGCGCCGTTCCTGGCGTTGCGCCTGGTTCAGGCGGCCGGCGCCGCGGCCATGCTGGTCGCCACCTTCGCCACGGTGCGCGACGTCTATGCGACCCGGCGCGAGGGCGCTGTGATCTACAGCCTGCTCGGCTCGATGCTGGCCTTCGTGCCGGCCTTCGGGCCGCTGCTCGGCGCCGCGGTCGATCACGGCTTCGGCTGGCGCGGCATCTTCTGGCTGCTGGCCGGGCTCGGCGCCCTGGCCGGGCTGCAGGCGCTGGGACGCTGGCCGGAGACGCGGCCGGAGGACGGCGGCGGGGTGCGGCTGCGCCATGTCGGCGCCATCCTCGGCAGCGGACCGTTCTGGACCTACACCCTCGGCTTCAGCGCGGCGATGGGCGCGTTCTTCGTCTATTTCTCGACCGCGCCTGCGGTGCTGATCGGCGGGCTCGGCCTCGCCCCGATCGGCTTCAGCCTGGCCTCGGCACCGCCGCGCTGGTGATGATCGCGACCGCGCGCTTCGCCGGCCGCTTCACCGCGCGCTGGGCCGGCGCGGCTGCCTGATCCGCGGCATGGCGGCTGCTGCTGGCCGGCGCCGGGCTGCTGGCGTTGGGGCAGGTGGCGGCAGGCCCGTCGCTCTGGGCCTTCCTGGGACCGGTCTGGGTGATCTCGGCCGGCATCTCGGTCACCTGCGCCGTCACCGCCAACGGGGCGCTGCAGGGCTTCGGCCATGTCGCCGGCACCGCCACCGCGCTCTATGCCTGCCTGGAGGGGCTGATCGTCGGCGCCGTCGGCACGCTGGCGGTGCTGGCGCTGCCGGCCGGGCTGGCGCTGGCCGGGTTCTGCGCGCTCGCGGCGCTGGTCGTGACCGGCCTGGCGCTGCGCCTGCCGGCCGAGTGAAAGGGAAGGGCGGGCCTTGCGGTCCGCCCGCATTTCTTCACGCGGCCATCGCCGGGGCCTGGTCAAGGAAGCCGGTGATGCCGGACAGCAGGCCGCCGGCGATCTCGCCGAAATCGGTGCCGGCGACCAGCGGCGGCGCGCCGTCCGGCCCCAGCTCCCAGCGGAAGCGGATACGGCCGTTGTGCTCGTCGACCGGGCCGACCCGGCGGAAGCGATGGCCGGGGAACCGCTCCTGCACCGCGGCGATCATGGCGTCGATGCCGGCGCGTCCGTCGCCGCGCATCATTGGGTCGAGATAGAACGCGCCCTCGGCCCAGGTGGCGTCGATCAGGACGCGCCGGCGGCCGGCATCGGTCTCGTTCCAGATCGCGATGTAGCGGTCGACCAGCTCGGTGGCGTTGCTCATCTGAGGTCTCCTCGGGTTGCGATGGCCGGATCCTGTCCGGCCACGGGGAGGAAAGCGATTACCTGCCAGGTCATGGATGCGGCGGCGCGCGCCGGCTATCGTCCCCGTATGCCCAGCACCGCTCCCAGCTTCGGCGACCATCTGCGCGACTGGCGCCGGCGCCGCCGCCTCAGCCAGCTCGACCTCGCCTGCGAGGCCGACATCTCCACCCGCCATCTCTCCTTCATCGAGACCGGGCGGTCACGGCCCAGCCGCGAGATGGTGCTGCACCTGGCCGAGCGGCTGGAGGTGCCGCTGCGCGAGCGCAACACCCTTCTGGTGGCCGCCGGCTTCGCCCCGGCCTATCCGGTGCGGCCGCTGGACGACCCGGCGCTCGCCCTGGCCCGGCGGGCGGTGGAGCGGGTGATCGAGGCGCATGCCCCGAACCCGGCGCTGGCCGTGGACCGGCACTGGCAGCTGGTGGCCGCCAACGCCGCGGTGCCGCTGCTGCTGGGCGGGGTGTCGCAGGATCTGCTGCAGCCACCGGTCAACGTGCTGCGCCTCGGCCTGCATCCGGACGGGCTGGCGCCGCGGATCGTGAACTACGCCGAATGGCGCGGCCATCTGCTGGAACGGCTGCAGCGCCAGGTCGAGGCGGCCGGCGACCCGGTGCTGGTCGAGCTGCTGACGGAGCTGCGGGCCTATCCGGCCCCGCCCGCGACCCTTGCCGCGCTGGCCCCGACCGAGGAGGCGCATCCCAACGTCGTGGTGCCGTTCCGCCTCGCTACCGACTCCGGCGTGCTGTCCTTCCTGTCGACCACCACCGTGTTCGGCACGCCGGTCGACGTCACCCTGTCGGAGCTGGCGGTGGAATCCTTCTTCCCGGCCGACGCCGCCACCGCCGAGGCCTTGCGCCGCCTGGGCTGACCCGCCTCTGGCAACGCTTCGTAACAAAATTGTCCCCGGCTTGTATTTGACATAATTCCCGTAACGTCGTCACATGGGTGTCAGACTTCCTTGGAAGGGGAGCCAGCCGATGCGACGGGTGTTGAACTGGATGCGGCTTCTGGCAGCCGCCATGGGCGACGACGACGGGCATGAGCGCGAGTTGCACGCCGCGCTGCGCAAGGCCAATCGCGCTCCGAACCGGTGCCGCCGGCCGTTGCCAGACCCCGAGGTCTGATCACCCCTCTTCCTGTTTCGTCTTTCCAGGCAACGGTTTCTGCCGGCGCTTGCGCGCGATGATCTGATCCAGCGTCGCCGGACGCAGCTCCTGCACATCGGCCCCGACATCATATTGCCTCGTCATCGGCGCCAGCATGCCGTGCGAATGGCCGTGCAGGTTCAGCGACCCGCGGCCGATCTGGTTCCAGGTGCGGAACGGGTAGTGGCACAGGATCAGGTGCCGGCCCTCGATCTTCAGCTCGGCATAGGCCTGCACCGACTCCCAGCCCGGCGCCGCCAGGGTCCCCGGCCCGTCATTGTTGCCGGTGACCAGGTGCTTGCGGCCGTTCAGCCGGCCCAGCAGCGCCGCCACCGCGTCGGGCGGCGGGCCGAGCGCGAAGTCGCCGAGATGCCAGACCTCGTCCTCCGGCCCCACGGTCTGGTTCCACAGCGCGACCAGCGCCGCGTCATGCTCGGCGAGGTTCGGAAAGGGCCGCCGGTCGATCGCCAGAACGCGCCGGTCGCCGAAATGGGTGTCGCTGGTGAAGTAGACGGTCATGCCGGCATTCTGACCACGAATGCCGGACGGAAGCCATTGACGGCGCGGCCGCCGTCCCCGATCCTTCCTGTATGAACGCCATCCTCAACACCTCGCTGCACATGCGACGCCGGGTCCGTCCGGCGGCGGGCGTGCTGCGCGTTGAGGAAGGGATGTCCCCGGGGGCCTAGGCCCGCACCGACCAGACTCTCCCTCGCGTTCACCAGCCCGCCGCGGATCTCCCCGGCGGGTTTTTTGTTGCCTCGCTCACGAAAGGATCAGGGTCATGAGCCCGCCCGCTCCCGACAGGGTGCCCTATCTCCGGCTGGTGCCGCCGGCCGGATTCGAGACGCAGCCGCCGTTGCGCCCGGTCCGCCTCGGCCTGCGGCTGCAGCTCTCGATCCTGGTCGAGACGCTGCGCCGCCGCCGGAGCCGCGCCTTGCAGGTCGAGCGGCTGAGCGACCATGAGCGCCGCGATATCGGGCTGCCGCCGCATCCCCGGGTGACGCATCCGCGCGATCTGATCCTGTGGCGGTGAATCGCGGGTCGGGTTCGCTCCGGCGAGCCCGACCTCTGGCGGGGCCGCTATTCCGCTGGCGGCAGGGCCGGCTCCGCGCCCGGCTGGGCGCTGTCCGCCCGGGTGATCCGCCAGGCCATGACCAGGGAGACCGTCAGCAGCGCCGCCGCCAGCCCATAGGGCAGGCCGGGCAAGCCCAGGCCTGCCGCCGGCGCGATGCCCAGCGCGAAGCTCTGGGTGAACAGCACCGGGCCGATCATGCCGGTGATGCCGTGCAGCCCCGACAGCGCTCCCTGCAGTCGCCCCTGCTCCTCCGCCCCGACCCGGCGCGACATCAGCGCCTGCAGCGCCGGCCCGGTCAGGGCCCACAGCGACAGCAGCGGGATCGCCGCCAGGATCAGCCGGCCGGTCGGGGCCAGGGCGAACAGGGCGAAGCCGGCCATGCCGAAGGCCAGCCCCGCGGCCATCGCCCACCGCTCACCCAGCCGGGCCACCGCCGGGCCGATCAGGGCCGCCGACACCACCATCGACCCGGCGCCGACCGCCGCCAGCGACAGCCCGACCGCCGCCTCGTCCCAGCCATAGCGCTGCATGACATACAGCACGTATAGGCTGGGCAGAGATTCCTGCGCCAGGAAGATCAGGGCGGTCGCGCCGGCCAGGCCGAA
>NZ_JANX01000285.1 GCF_000767795.1 Inquilinus limosus MP06
CCCGACGGCGAAGCGTTGCGCCCGCCGCTGGCCGACACCCCCGCGCGCCGGGCGATCCTGGCCGGGCTGAAGCGCCGCCCGCGGATCCGCGGCGCGCTGACCGCCCTGGCCGCGATTGTCCTCATCGTCCTGCTGCTGCCCTTGCTGGCATCGCAGGATCCCTACGACCTCGCCTCCTTCAGCGTCATGGACAGCCGCCTGCCGCCGGGCAGCGAGAGCATGGACGGCATGACCTTCTGGCTCGGCACCGACAGCCAGGGGCGCGACATGCTGTCGGCGATCCTCTACGGCATGCGCATCAGCCTGCTGGTCGGCCTGGCCTCGACCGCGCTGTCGCTGGCGATCGGCGTCACGGTCGGGCTGGTCGCGGCCGTGCTGGGCGGGCGCATCGAGACCCTGCTGATGCGGCTGGTCGACTTCATCCTGGGCTTCCCCACCATCCTGGTGGCGCTGGTCATGCTGGCGGTGATCGGGCGCGGGGTCGACAAGGTCATCATCGCCATCGTCGTCGTGCAATGGGCCAACTACGCCCGCATCATGCGCTCCGCCGCGCTGGGCGAGCGCGCCAAGGAATATGTCGAGGCCGCGTACAACCTGGCCTATCCCCAGCTTCGGGTGATGTTCCGCCACATCATGCCGAACAGCCTGAACGCGGTGCTGGTGATCGCGACCGTGCATGTCGCCTCCGCCATCACCCTGGAGGCGACGCTGTCCTTCCTCGGCGTCGGCGTGCCGGTGACCGAGCCGTCGCTCGGCCTGCTCGTCGCCAGCGGCTTCGACTATCTGATGAGCGGCGACTACTGGATCAGCTTCTATCCCGGCATCGCGCTGCTGGCGCTGATCTTCTCCCTCAACCTCGTGGGCGACCGGCTGCGGACGGCGCTGGACCCGAAACGCGCATGACCGGCGATCGCCCCCCTGTTCTGGAGGTGAAGAACCTGCAGACGGTCTTCCACGACCTCCGCGGCGCATGGCCCGCCGTGAACGGGCTCAGCCTCACGCTGCATGAAGGCGAGGTCCTCGGCCTGGTGGGCGAATCCGGCTCCGGCAAATCCGTGGCCGGCTTCTCGATCCTCGGCCTGGTCGACCGGCCGGGAGAGATCACCCGCGGCGAGGTGATCTTCAAGGGCCGGGACCTGCTGGCCCTACCGCCCGAGGCGCAGCGCCAGCTCCGCGGCTCGGCGCTGGCGATGATCTTCCAGGATCCGCTGACGACGCTGAACCCGGTGCTGACGATCGGCGAGCAGATGGCCGAGGCGATCCTGGAGCACGCCCGCGTCGTCGCCGCCGAGGTGCGCCGCCGCTGCATCGACAGCCTGCGCAGGGTCGGCATCACCTCGCCCGAGACCCGGCTCTCGCAATATCCGCACGAATTCTCTGGCGGGATGCGCCAGCGGGTGGCGATCGCCATCGCCCTGCTCAACAGCCCCGACCTGATCATCGCCGACGAGCCGACCACCGCCCTCGACGTGACGATCCAGGGCCAGATCATCGCCGAGATGCAGGCGCTGCAGCGCGAGACCGGCACGGCGATGATCTGGATCACCCACGATCTCGGCGTGGTGGCGGAGCTCGCGGACCGGATCGCGGTGATGTATGCCGGCGACATCGTCGAGATCGGCGCGACCGACGACGTGCTCGACCGGCCGCGCCATCCCTATACGCGCGGCTTGCTGAACTCCGTGCCCGGAGACGCGGCGCGGGGCGAGAGGCTGCGCCAGATCGAGGGCACCGCGCCGCCCTTGTCCGCGCGCCCGGCGGGCTGCGCCTTCCATCCGCGCTGCGACCGCGCGACCGACATCTGCCGACGGGTGGATCCGCCGGACAGCACCGGCCCGGCCGGCCGGCGCTGGCGCTGCCACCACCCGCTGCCGGAGGCCGCGGCATGACCGACGATGCGATCTTCGACGTCGAGGGCCTGGGCCGCAGCTTCACCCGGCAGCCGCTTCTGGCCGAGCGCCTGCTGGGCCTGGTGGGGCGCCGGCCGGAGATCCCGGTGGCGCGCGCCTTGCGGTCGGTCGACCTCAGCATCCGGCGCGGCGAGGTGCTGGGCCTGGTCGGCGAATCCGGCTGCGGCAAGTCCACGCTGGGCCGGATGATCACCGGCATCACCCGGCCGACCGTCGGCCGCATCCGCTACAAGGGCGTCGGGGTCGACGAGATGCCGCCCGCAGCCCGGCGCGGCTTCACGCTCGGCGTCCAGATGATCTTCCAGGATCCCTACGCCTCGCTGAACCCGCGCCAGCGCGTCGGTGACATCCTGGCCGAGCCGCTGCGGGTCCACCGCCTGGCGCAGGGCGAGCCGGCGATCCGGGCGCGGGTCGACGCGGCGCTGGCGGAGGTGGGGCTGGACCCGTCCTACCGCCAGCGCTATCCGCACCAGTTCTCCGGCGGGCAGCGGCAGCGCATCGGCATCGCCCGGGCGCTGATCGTCGAGCCGGAGCTGCTGGTCTGCGACGAGCCGATCGCGGCGCTCGACGTCTCGATCCAGGCGCAGGTCATCAACCTGTTCCTCGACCTGCGAGCACGGCGCGCGCTGACCTACCTGTTCATCAGCCACGACCTGTCGGTGGTGCATCACGTGGCCGACCGCGTGGCCATCATGTATCTGGGCCAGATCGTCGAGCTGGCGCCCGCCGCCGCGCTGTTCGCCGATCCGGCCCACCCCTATACCCGCATGCTGCTGGCCGAGATCCCGTCGGTCCGCAACCGCAAGCGCCGCTTCCATGCCGTGAAGGGCGAGCTGCCCTCGCCGCTGCGCCCGCCGCCGGGCTGCGCCTTCCATCCGCGCTGCCCCTCCGCCATGGCCCGCTGCCGCAGCGAGACGCCGGCGCTGCGGGCGATCGCCCCCGGCCGCACGGTGTCCTGCCATCTCTTCGCCGATGAACGAGGCCCCCAATGACGCTTCAGTCCCTTCTCGAGAGCAGCGGGACCAGCGCGATCCCCTTCCCGTTCGCGGGGCAGCCCGGCCGCGGGATCGTGCTGCACACCTACCGCTCCGCCGGGTACCGGCCGGGCAGGGACGTGGTCTTCGTCCAGCACGGCATGCTGCGCAATGGCGACGAGTACCGCGACTTCTGGATCCCCGCGGCGGACCGGCACGGCCTGCTGATCGTGGCGCCGACCTTCCCCGATGAGGGCTTCAAGGGCGCCGAGAACTACAATGACGGCATGGTCCGCGACGAGGCCGGGCTGGTCACGCCGGCCGACACCTGGATCTACCGCGTGCCGGCGCTGGTCGCCGCCGCCCTGGTCGATGCCGGGGTGATGGCGCGGGGCCGCGCCCGGATCTTCGGCCATTCCGCGGGCGCGCAGTTCCTGCACCGGATGGTGTCCCTGCTCGGTTTCGGCCCGTTCGCGGCCGTGGCCACCGGCAATGCCGGCTGGTATTCCCTGCCGACACTGGACGCTCCCTTTCCCGCCGGCCTGGCCGGCACGGGCGTCGACGAGGCCGGGCTGAGACGGCTGCTGGAAAGCCCGCTCCATGTCATGGCCGGGCTGCTGGATTGCGAGGCCAGCGCCGACAACCTGCCGTCGCAGCCCGAGGCCCTGGCCCAGGGGCCGGGCCGGCTGCACCGCGCGCGCCACTACTACGCCGCGGGCAAGGCGATGGCCGGGACCCTGGGCTGCGGCTTCAATTGGCGGTTCACCGAGGTGCCCGGCGTGGCCCATGATGGCCGCGCCATGTCGGCCGCCGCCGCCGGACTCTGGTTCGACGGCCGGCTGCCCGATGCGGCCGCGCTCGGCGCCGGCCCCGAGACCGTCAACGCCTGAGTTCCCCGCCAAGTCCGCAAGAGCCCCATGACCTACGAGATCCCGCAGATCATCGCCTCGCCGCAGTTCCAGGCGGCCGTCGCCACGCTCCGCCGCCAGCATGACCGGCTGGTCGAGGAGATCATCACCCTGACCGAGATCCCCTCCCCTCCGTTCAAGGAGGAGCGCCGCGCGCTGGCCTATGAGGCGATGTTCCGCGAACACGGGCTTGAGGCGGTGGGCCGCGACGCCATCGGCAACGTCACCGGGCTGCGCCGCGGCCGGGCCAACGGCCAGATGGTCGTCGTCGCCGCCCATCTCGACACCGTCTTCCCCGAGGGGACGGACTGCACCGTCCGGCGCGAGGGCACGAAGCTGTTCGCCCCCGGCGTGGGCGACGACACCCGCGGCCTGGCGGTGCTGCTGGCCCTCATCCGCGCGCTCGACGCCGCCGGGATCGAGACCGAGCAGGACCTGCTGTTCGTCGGCGATGTCGGGGAGGAGGGCAAGGGCGACCTGCGCGGTGTCCGCCACCTGTTCACCGAAGGGCCGATGCGCGACCGGATCACGGCCTTCTTCACCATCGACGGGCTGGAGCTCGACACGATCACGACCGGCGCCGTCGGATCCTACCGCTACCGCGCGACCTTCCGCGGCCCGGGCGGGCATTCGCTGAACGCCTTCGGCACCGTCAATCCGGCCTATGCGATGGCCGCGGCGGTGCAGGGCCTGTCGCGGATCGAGGTGCCGGCCGAGCCGCGCACGACCCATTGCGCCTCGGTCTTCGGCGGCGGCACATCGATCAATGCGATCCCGAACGAGGTCTGGGTGGAGATCGACCTCCGCTCCGAAAGCCAGGCGGAGCTCGACCGGCTCGACGCCCGGCTGCATGCCCTGGTCGAAGAGGCGGTGGCCGCCGAGAATGCCCGCGGCGACACCGCCGCCGGCCGGATCACCACGGAGATGAAGCGCATCGGCAACCGCCCGGCCGGCCGCACAGACCATGGCACGCGGATCGTCCAGGCCGCGCTCGCGGCACTGCCGGCCTTCGGCTTTGCCCCCACGACCAAGGCCAGCTCCACCGACGCCAACATCCCGATGAGCCTCGGCGTGCCGGCGATCTGCCTCGGCTCCGGCGGCACCGGCGGCCGGGCGCATTCGCTGGAGGAATGGATCGACGTCGAGCCCGAGCTCTCCCTGCGCGGCCTCTCCGCCGGCCTGGCGACGATCCTGGGAACCGCCGGCATGCGGCTGGACTGAGAAACCGCCGAAACCGGTATTCCAGCCGTCGCGGGCAGCGGGCTCCAGCTGCACCGGCCGAGCTCGCCGAAACCGACCGGCCGAGATGGCTGGACACAGCATCCCCGTCAGCCCGGCGCGCCGGGCGGTTCCCGAAACCGGACATCAAATTCGGCTCCCCGAGGCGGACATGGCCGCAAACGGCTCTTTGCGGATGCCCCATAGCAGAGATCGGTTCGTCCGGTGTCTGCGGGATCTCTAAATATCGACCAACATATAGCCCACCCCTCGGACGGTCCGGATCTCCGGCGGGCGATCCGGTCCCAGCTTCCGCCGCAGATAGCGGATATAGACCTCGACGATCTTGGTGCCGGGATCGAAGCCGTAGTTCCAAACGTGACTCAGCAGCCGCTGCCGGCTGACGACCTTGCCCGCATTCGCCATCAGATAGCGCAGCAGGTCGAATTCCCGGACGGTCAGCGTGATGTCCGTTCCGGATCTCGTCACCCGCCGTGTTGCGGGGTCCAGGGTCAGAGGACCGACCTGCAGCACCTCGGTCATGTCCAAGCCCGGCCGGCGCCGGCGCAGCGCCTCGATCCGGGCCACCAGCTCGTCGAAGGCGAAAGGCTTGGTCAGATAGTCGTCGGCGCCGCCTTGCAGCCCGTCGACCCGGTCGCGGATGCTCTCCTTGGCCGTCAGCATCAGCACCAGCACCGGCCGCCGCTCCTGTCGGATGATTCGGCAGACCTCCAGCCCGTCGACATAGGGAATCATCCGGTCGAGGATCACCAGGTCGACCGCTTCCTGCCGGACCTGGTCGAGCCCGTCACGCCCGTCTTCGGCGAGCAGGACGCGATATCCTTCCGCTTCCAGGCCGCGCCTCAGGAAGCCGGAGATGCGGCGGTCGTCCTCAATCAGCAGGATGCGCATCGCCCCCCTCCTCCGCGACCGGCAGCCGGATCCGCAGCGCGGCGCCTCGCGGCTGCAGCGCTTCCAGCGCAATGCGGCCGCCATGCCGCTCGACGATCATCTTCGCGATCGACAGGCCGATGCCGAGCCCTTTCGCCGCGCGGCTGGCGTTGTTCCGGCCGCGATAGTAGCGATCGAACACGAAGGGCAGTTCCCCCGGATCGATGCCGCAGCCCTGGTCGCTGATCGACAGGACCAGCTCCCCGTCCTCCCGATCGATTCCGATTTCCACGGTCCCGCCGGGATCGGCGTATTTGATGGCGTTGTCGATGCCGATCAGCAGCGCCTGCTTCAGCCGTTGCGGGTCGGCCCGGATCGGATGGCCCGGGCCGGCCGCGACCAGCCGGATCGCGATCTGCTTCGGGCCGGCCAGGACGGCGCTCTCGCGGACAGCGCCGGAGACGACGGCCTCGGCCGCGACCGGCTGGAAGCTGAAGCTGATGTCATCGCCCTGGGCCCGGGTGAAGGCCAGCAGGTCCTCCAGCAGCCGCGCCATGTCAGCGGCGTATTCGCCGATCCGGGTCAGCGCCTCGCGATAGGC
Organism: Inquilinus limosus MP06; assembly: GCF_000767795.1. Taxonomy (GTDB): domain Bacteria; phylum Pseudomonadota; class Alphaproteobacteria; order DSM-16000; family Inquilinaceae; genus Inquilinus; species Inquilinus limosus_E. The sequence continues at coordinate 6,503 of NZ_JANX01000285.1, forward strand.
CGCGAGCCGCGGGCGGCCGCGCAGCGCCACCTCGGCCTCGCCGCGCAGGATCGTCAGCGGCGTCCGCAGCTCGTGGCTCGCATCGGCGAGGAACTGGCTGCGCTTGCCGTCGACAAGGCGCAGCTGCTCATTCGCCCCGCGCAGCTCCCGCGTCCGCTGTTCCACTTCGCTTTCGAGGCGGGCCTGCGCTGTCACGAGGTCGTGCCGCTGCCGCTCAAGCGCCTCCGCCATGTCGTTGAAGCTCTGCGACAGCTGGCCGAATTCGTCCCGCCTTGCGGTCCGGATGCGATGGTGGAGCCGCCCGTGGGCGATGGCCTCGGCCCCGGCGGTCAGCTCCCGCACCGGCCGGACAATCGAGCGGCGCAGCGCCAGGCCGGAGCCGACGCCGGCTGCGACGGCGAGGCCCGAGAACAGGCCGGCGACGATCAGCAGGCCGTGCTGCGCCCCCTGCACCCGCTCCAGCTCGCCCGCCACCTCGGTCCGCTCCTCCTGCCGCGCCCGCTCCAGCATGGTCTCGAAGTCGTTGGACAGGCGATATTCGATGCTGCGCCGGAAGATGTCGACGGCGCGGTCCTGTTGCCCCTCGGCCTGCGCCTTGAAGACCCGCGCGGCGGCCCGGTCGATGGCGCGGTAGAACTCGTGCAGCCGGGCCGAGAGCTCGGCCTCCGGCAGCTCCTGCTGCACCTCTCCCAGGCCACCCAGCGTTGCGAATTCCTTGCGCGTCACCTCGGTCAGCCGCCGGAAGCCGGCCTCGATCTCCCGCTGCGCCAGCTCGAAATCGGGCATCTGCTCGGGCCCCAGCAGCAGCACCTCGGCCAGCTGCTCGGCATAGTTGTTGCCGAGGCTGTCGAGATCGCTGATCGCCTCGAACCGCGAATGGACGCCGTCGACGCGGCGGACAAAGTCCCCGGTCAGGCGGAGCGTGATCAGCATCGCGCCCACCACCACGGCGAAGCAGCCGAGGGTGACGAGCTGGAAGACCAGGATGCGGCGTCGGACAGTCATTCGGCCTCACGGATCAGGGAACGCCGGCCGACACCATCATCCGGGCGGCCACGGGACAAGCCCGGCGCAGGCCCGGACGGCGGTGACTCTCCGAATTCTAACCTAGCGCTCTCCGATCCCTAACCGACGGCGTCCTAGATTGCGGCCGGAGAGAGTTTGGAGGCGACCATTCCTTCGCCGCACCTGTCCTGGCCGCGCAAACGCCAGCGG
>NZ_JANX01000286.1 GCF_000767795.1 Inquilinus limosus MP06
GCCTCGACCCGCGCGCCGGGGCCGCGGCCCTGGCGGTGGCGGCGCCGCTGCTGGCCCCGGCCCTGCTGCTGCAGGCGTCGCACGCCTTCTACTACTCCTTCGGCACGCTGTGGTGGATCGACCACGGCGTCGCCAAGGGCAGCACCGGCATCGTCTGGGGCGCGGCCGTCGCCGCCGAGATCGTGGTCTACCGCTATTTCGCCCGGCGGCTGGAGAAGATCCCGCCGGCGACGCTGATCGCCGTCTGCTGCGTGGTCGCCATCGGCCGCTGGCTGCTGCTGTCCCTCGACCCGCCGCTGCCGCTGATCGTGATCAGCCAGTTCGGACACGCCATGACCTTCGGCGGCGCCTATCTGGCGGCCCAGACGGTGATCCGCACCCGGATCCGGCCCGAGCTGCATTACATGGCCCAGGCCGGCTATGCCTTCCTGACCACCTTCGTCGGGCTGGCCGGAACCACCGCCGTGATCCCCTGGGCGCTGCGCGTCACCGGCGCCGATCCCTGGCTGCTGATGGCCGCGATCGCCGCCGCCGCCCTGGCCTGGCTGGGCTGCGCCCGCCTCCTACGCGCCGCACCCTAAAGCGGCTCCCGGCCACCGGACCGCTTTCCTCGCACCGCCGAACCGGGATACAACAGCGCCCGCCGCCTGCCCCTCCATCATCGAAAAGCAGACCGCGTGCCCATCTCCAAGCCGTTCGGAACCCGCGCCCTGGTCTATCTGGGCGCCTTCTGCCAGCGTCAGGCGCTATGGGTGATCGCCGCCTCGCTGGTGCTGTCGGTCTGCGCCGTGCTGGTGGTGATGCACCGCCTGTCGATCAACACCGACACCGGCAAGCTGATCGACCCCAACCTGCCCTGGCAGCAGGACAACACGGCGCTGGACAAGGCGTTTCCGCAGAACACCGGCCTGCTGGCCATCGTCATCGACGGCAAGACGCCGGAGCTGGCGGAATCCGCGGCCGCGCAGATCACCCAGGCGCTGAAGGCGGAGCCGTCGCTGTTCAAGACCGTCCGCCGCCCGGATGGCGGGCCGTATTTCGACAAGAACGGGCTGCTGTTCCTGTCGGAAAAGGAGCTGCAGCAGACGGCGGACGACATCGTCGCCGCCCAGCCCCTGCTGGGCGGCCTGGCCGCCGACCCGACGCTGCGCGGGCTGCTCAATGTCGTGCAGCTGTTCCTGCAGGGGGTCGAGACCGGGCAGGCCCCGCGGTCGCGCGTCCAGCCGGCGATCAGCCAGATGGCGGCGACGATCGATGCCAACCTGACGTCGGCCCATGTGGTGCAGCCGCTGTCCTGGCAGTCGCTGCTGTCCTCGGCCCCGCCCTCGCCGCGCGCCCTGCGCCGCTTCGTGCTGGCGCAGCCGGTGCTGGACTACGGCGCGCTCGAGCCCGGGAAGAAAGCCACCTCCTTCGTCCGCGCCACGGCGGAGAAGCTGCACCTGACGCCGGATTACGGCGTGACGGTACGGCAGACCGGCAACATCCCGCTGAACGACGACCAGTTCGCCAGCGTCAGCGAGGGCATCGGCCTGTCGACCACCGTGTCGGTGGTGCTGGTGCTGGGGCTGCTGCTGCTGGCGCTGCGGTCCTTCACCATGACCGGGGCGATCATGGTGACGCTGTTCGTCGGGCTGCTGCTGACCGCAGCCTTCGCCGCCCTGGCCGTGGGCACGCTGAACCTGATCTCGGTCGCCTTCGCCGTGCTGTTCGTCGGCATCGCCGTCGATTTCGGCGTCCAGCTCTGCGTCGCCGTGCGGGCCAAGCGCACCACCGCGCCCAACATCCAGGCCGCCACCACCGCCGCCATCCGGCGCGTCGGCGCCGCGCTGGTCCTGGCCGCGCTGTCCGCCGCCAGCGGCTTCTTCGCCTTCCTGCCGACCGCCTATCGCGGCGTCTCCGAACTCGGGCTGATCGCCGGCGTCGGCATGCTGATCGCCGTCACGCTCAATCTCACCTTGCTGCCGGCCCTGCTGGCGGTGCTGCCGGTGCGGGCCGAGCCGAGCGAGGTCGGGTGGAGGGAGCTGGCGCCCGTCGACCGCTTCCTGCTGAAACGCCGCCGCTGGGTGCTGGCCGGCGGCGCGGTGCTGGCGCTGGCATCGCTGGCGCTGATGCCGCGACTGAACTTCGACTTCAACCCGCTCAACCTGGTGGACCCGCATTCCGAGGCGGCGTCGACGATGTTCGAGCTGATGCGCGACCCGCTGAGCACGCCGAACACCATCGACATCCTGACCCCGTCGGTCGAGGCCGCGGCAGCGCTGACGCCGAAGCTGCAGGCCCTGCCCGAGGTCGACACCGTGCTGTCGCTGAACAGCTTCGTGCCCGTCGACCAGCCGCCCAAGCTGGCGATCCTCTCCGACCTCTCCCTGCTGGTCGGCCCGACCCTGGACACGCAGCCCGCCCTGGATCCGCCCTCGGATGACGCGATCCGCGCCGCCGCGACCGCCACGGCCGAGAGGCTGCGGAAGATCGGGCCGGAGGCCGACAGCCCGGAACGCCGCCTGGCCGACGCGCTGGACCGGCTGGCCAAGGCCGACGCCGCCACCCTGACCCGGGTGGGCCAGGCCCTGCTGCAGGGGCTGCCGGCGACGCTGGACCGGCTGCGGCTGCTGCTATCGGCCGGGCCGGTGACCCTGGCAGACCTGCCGCAGGAGCTGCGGGACACCTGGGTCGCGCCGGACGGCCAGGCCAGGCTGTCGGTGTTCCCGTCGGGCAACGCCGCCGACAACGCTGTCGTGGCGCGCTTCGTCGATGCGGTCAAGGCGGTGGCGCCGCACGCCACCGGCACCGCGGTGACGATCCAGGAATCGAGCCGCACCATCGTCGGCGCCTTCGTCACCGCCGGCATCCTGGCGACCGCGATGATCGCGCTCCTGCTCGCCATCGCCCTGCGCCGGCTGATCGACGTGCTGATGGCGCTGACGCCGCTGCTGCTGGCCGGCCTCCTGACCCTGGCGACCACGATCCTGATCGACCTGCCGATCAACTTCGCCAACATCATCGCCCTGCCGCTGCTGCTCGGCGTCGGCGTCGCCTTCGACATCTACTTCGTCGTCAACTGGCGGGCCCGGCGCGGCGAACCGCTGCAGTCCAGCACCACCCGCGCCATCGTGTTCAGCGCCCTGACCACGGCCTCGGCCTTCGGCAGCCTGTGGCTGTCGCCCCACCCCGGGACGGCGGGCATGGGCGAGCTGCTGACGATCGAGCTGCTGTTCACCCTGTTCGCCGTGCTGGTCTTCATGCCGGCGCTGCTGGGCCCGCCCGCGCCGCCGCGGCGCCATCATCCCGCCCCGATCGTGAAGCCAGACTTCACGGATCATCCGGATCAGGCCCGGTGACGGGCCGGCCGGATGACGCTAGTGTCGCCCGGTCACGGTATGACTCGCCTGGACGGGGAACAAAGTTTTTCGACAGGTAGTTGTTGCCGCACAGGTCACAGGATATCGTTCGGATTGTAACTTTCTTCCCCGTCGCGGGACCGGGTCGACCCGAACCGTGGTAGGAACCGTACCAGGCCGCCGATTCCCGGCGGCCCCAGATCGCTGATTTTCCGATTGCTTACGGGATCGAACCGCACATGCCGTCGCGCTCACGTGGATCCTCTCGCCCCCTCGCCCTCGGCATGGCCGTGCTGCTCGCCGCCACGGCGCTGAGCGGCTGCGCCACTCCGCCGACCGACCCCGCGCAGCGGGCGGAGTTCGACCGGATCAACGATCCGCTCGAGCCGATGAACCGCGCGATCTTCGATTTCAACCAGGCGCTGGACAAGAACGCCATCCGGCCGGTGGCGATCGCCTATCGCGACGTGGTGCCGGAATTCGCCCGCGACGGCATCCACAACGCGTTCCAGAACTTCGGCGAGCCGGTGGTGTTCCTCAACAAGGTGCTGCAGGGCGAGCCGATCGCGGCCGCCAAGACGCTGCTGCGCTTCCTGGCGAACTCGACCTTCGGCCTCGGCGGCTTCTTCGATGTCGCGACCCCGCGCGGCGTGGTCCGGCAGCAGGCCGGCGACTTCGGCGCCACGCTGTACAAATGGGGCATCGGCGACGGCCCGTATCTGATGCTGCCCCTGCTGGGCCCCTCGAACCCGCGCGATGCTGTCGGCTTCGCGGTCGACACGGTCAGCAGCCCCTGGGGCTACATCGTCGACATCCCGACCGAGGCCAGTGTCGGGATGTTCGTCGGCAAGGGCGTCGACGTCCGCTCCCGCACCGTCGACGCGACGGATGAGCTGGAGCGCAATTCGGTCGACTACTACGCGACGCTGCGCAGCGTGTTCCGCCAGTACCGGCAGGCCGAGCTCGATGGCGGCCAGGCCCCCCAGGGCGGCGGTGGCGACCTCTACACCGATCCGGCCGGCGCCGCCGCAGCCGGGCCGGCCGCGACCGGCGCCGCCGGCAACATCCCGGCGTCGCAGCTGCCGGACATTCCCTGAGCCATTGGCCCTGGCCGATCGGCCCTTGACCGGCCTGGCGGAGGCGCAGCCCCCGCCAGGCCGGCGGTGCCTTACTTCTTCGGCGTCAGCTCGGCGGTCTTGCTCTCGAGCAGCTTGATCAGCGCGTCGCCGCCGCCGCTGCGCAGGGTGGCCCCGAACTCGGACCGGTAGTTGGCGAGCTGGCTGATCGTGCCGTTGAGATAGACGTCGATGATCTGCCAGTTCGGCCCCCGCAGCCGATAGTTCAGCGGCACCGCATCGGCCTTCGGCCGCACCAGCTTGGTGTTGACCACCTGGTCGCCGCCGCTGACCGGCTTGGCCTCCTCCGAGGTGAAGGTCTCGCCGCTGTAGCCGTCGAAGCGCGCGGCGTAGGTGGTGATGCTGAATCGCCGGAACGCGTCGGTGAACTTCTGCTGCTGGGCCGGCGTCAGGCTCGACCAGTCGGGCCCGACGGAGATTCGCGCCATCAGCGGCAGGTTGAACGCCTGGTCGAGCACCGGCTCGAGCTTCTGGTACCGCCCGCGGAAGCCCAGCGAGTCGGCGTTCTTCATCACGTCGAGCAGGGCATTGTCGAGCGTGTCGATGACCTGGCGCGGCTCCGCCGCCATGGCCGCCGGGGCGGCGAAGGACAGCGGCAGCAGCAGCGCGACGGCCAAGGCGAGGCGGCGGTGGAGGGCAGGCGAGCGCATGGGTGTCTCTTCCGATTCGGAACGTTGGGTCCGTCGCCATCCGCGCCCGCGGGGCGACGCGATCGACCTATGATGGCCTCAACCCCGGCCTTTGCCGAGAAGTTCCGAACGGCGCCATGCCGGAATTCTGCTGTGACGGCCCGCACAACCGCCATGCGTCCAATTTGATAAATATCAACCGTAACCTATTGCACACGGCCCGCGTGGTCACGTTAGTGACACGCAAAGTTAGCCCGGTGTATGGTCCAAATTGAGAGCGATTCACTCTGGCGAACCCCAGCCCTGCCAGAACATCTAAGGTGCGTAATGCGGATCATCTTGGCCCAGCCGAGAGGCTTTTGCGCCGGTGTCGAGCGTGCGATCGAGATCGTCGAACGCGCGCTGGAGATCTACGGCCAGCCGGTCTATGTCCGGCACGAGATCGTGCACAACCGGCACGTGGTCGAGAGCCTGCGCGCGAAGGGCGCCCGTTTCGTCGATGAGCTTGACGAGGTTCCGGCCGGCAGCATCACGATCTTCAGCGCGCATGGCGTCGCCCAGTCGGTCGAGTCCGACGCGGCGCAGCGCGGCCTGCAGGTGATCGACGCGACCTGCCCGCTGGTGTCGAAGGTGCATATCGAGGGCCGCAAATACGCGGCGCAGGACCGCACCGTCATCCTGATCGGCCACGCCGGCCATGCCGAGGTCGAGGGCACCACCGGGCAGATCCCGGGCGGCGTCACCCTGATCTCGACGGTCGAGGACGTGGCCGCGCTGCAGGTGCCGGACCCCGAGCGGGTGTCCTACATCACCCAGACCACGCTGAGCGTCGACGACACCAAGGCGGTGATCGATGCCCTGAAGGCGAAGTACCCGTCGATCGTCGGGCCGGACACCAAGGACATCTGCTACGCCACCCAGAATCGCCAGGGCGCGGTGCGCGAGCTGGCGCAGATGGTCGACGTGCTGCTGGTGATCGGCGCCCGCAACAGCTCGAACTCCAACCGGTTGCGCGAGATCGGCGACGAGCTCGGCGTGCCGAGCTACCTGATCGACGACGCCTCGGCGCTGGACCCGGCCTGGCTGGACGGCAAGGAGACGGTCGGCATCACCGCCGGCGCCTCCGCCCCCGACAGCCTGGTGCAGGAGCTGGTCGAGACCCTGCGACGTTTTGGCGACGTCGAGGTCTCGACGCTGACGGGCGTCGATGAGAATATCCGCTTCCGCCTGCCATCCCAATTGACCGCACCGGTGCCTGCCGAGTAGGCAGTGTCGCTTGGCCCGGATTCGGCCGACAGTCTTGCGAAGGTCCCCATGGGTATCCCGCTTCAACAGCAGATCCGTATCGGCGCTTACCTTCTGAAGAACCATCTGATGGGCACCAAGCGGTACCCGATGGTTCTGATGCTGGAACCGCTGTTCCGCTGCAACCTGGCCTGCGCCGGCTGCGGCAAGATCGACTACCCGGACGAGATCCTGAATCAGCGCCTGTCGGTGGCCGACTGCCTGCAGGCGGTGGATGATTCGGGCGTGCCGGTGGTCTCGATCGCCGGCGGCGAGCCGCTGCTGCACAAGGAGATGGCGGAGGTGGTGCAGGGCATCATCGCCCGCAAGAAATACGTCTACCTGTGCACCAACGCGCTGCTGATGGAGAAGAAGCTCGACCAGTACAAGCCGAGCCCGTACTTCATCTGGTCGGTGCATCTGGACGGCGACCGCGAGGATCACGACCGGTCGGTGTGCCAGGACGGCGTCTACGACCGCGCGGTGAAGGCGATCAAGGCGGCCAAGGAGCGCGGCTTCCGGGTCAACATCAACTGCACCCTGTTCAACAACGCCGATCCGGAGCGCGTCGCGAACTTCTTCGACGACGTCAAGGCGATGGGCGTCGACGCCATCACGGTGTCGCCGGGCTACGCCTATGAGCGCGCGCCGGACCAGCAGCACTTCCTGAACCGCCAGACCACCAAGCAGCTGTTCCGCGACATCTTCAAGCGCGGCGACAAGGGCCGGCGCTGGTCGTTCAGCCAGTCGTCGATGTTCCTCGACTTCCTGGCCGGCAACCAGACCTATCACTGCACGCCCTGGGGCAACCCGACCCGCACCTATTTCGGCTGGCAGCGTCCCTGCTATCTCCTCGGCGAGGGCTATGCCCAGACCTACAAGGAGCTGATGGAGGAGACGGACTGGGACAAGTACGGCACCGGCAACTACGAGAAATGCGCCAACTGCATGGTGCATTCGGGCTATGAGGCCAGCGCGGTGAAGGACATGTTCCGCAACCCGCTGAAGGCCTTCATCGTCGGCATGCGCGGCATCCGCACCGAAGGGCCGATGGCGCCGGAGATCTCGCTCGACCGGCAGCGCCCGGCCGAATACGTCTTCTCCTCCCACGTCCAGAAGGCGCTGGAGAAGCTACGCCACACCCCGAAGGTCGCGGCCGCCAAGGGTGCGGGAGGCGGCAAGTAAGGCCTTCATCGCCGTGCTGCTCTGCCGCCCCAGGCGGATCAACGCCGGCAGCTGACCAGGGCTGCGGGCCAGGGCCCGCAGCACCGGCCCGATCGCCGGGCGTCCTTCCGCATCGAGGCCGACCAGCGCCGCC
>NZ_JANX01000287.1 GCF_000767795.1 Inquilinus limosus MP06
CTTGCGGGAGAGGCAAACCAAAGTAGGCCGCATCAACCACGAGCCGCCGATCTGCCCCGAACCGTGTCAGCCAATTGCGGGCCGACTGACTAGACGGCCCGGGCGAGCTGCGCCGGCGCGGCCTCGGCCGAGTCCACGATCAGCCGGCCGAGCTCGCGCGCGCAGGGCAGGGTGGTGCCGGGCCGCCAGATCAGCGCGAACTCCACCTCCGGCAGCGGCGGCAGGCCGTGGCGGTGGTCGAGGATCTTCATCCCCGGCTCGATCTCGTCCCGGGCGATCATCGAGGCGGCCAGCCCCGCCAGCACCGCCGCCCGCAGCCCGTGCTGGTTGGCCGAGGTGAAGCCGACATGCCACTCGACGCCCGAGGCGGTGATGGCGTCGACCGCGATGGTGCGGCAGGGGCAGGGCGGCGGGGCGAGCGCCAGCGGCAGCGACGTGCCCGGCGCCCAGTCGAAGCTGTCGGCCGCGGCCCAGACGAACTGCGTCCGCTTCAGCACCGTGCCGCCGGTCTCTCCCGGCCGCGACATCACCACGGCGAGGTCGAGCTCGCCCGCCTCGACCTTGGCGCGGAGATCGAGGCAGACGCTGACCGCCACCTCCAACCGCACCTGGGGGTAATCGCGCGCGTAGCGGCGCAGCAGATGCGGCAGCCGGTCGCCGAGGAAATTCTCCGGCACGCCGAAGCGGACGACGCCGGACACCGAAGAGGGCAGGAAGCGCCGGGTCAGAGCCTCCTGCGCCTGCAGGATCTGCTCGGCATGACGCAGGAACTCCTGCCCGTCCTCGGTCAGCAGCAGCTTGCGCGTGGTCCGCTGCAGCAGCGGCCGGCCCACCTGCTCCTCCAGCCGGCGGATCTGGTGGCTGACGGCGGACTGGGTCAGGTGCAGCCGCTCGGCCGCACGGGTGAAGCCGCCGGCATCGTGGACGGCGACGAAGGCACGCAGCAGGGCGGGGTCGAAATCCATCCATCAAATATATGATGGCGGAAAATGGACGCCACAAAATTAATTCATTTCCATCATGAAAGCCGATTGACCAGATTCAGGTCCAGGCCCGATCGAGCCCCCACCGACACCCTCCGCGCCGGAACCGGTCGCGCAAGCTTCTGCGCGGCGGCGCGGCTGTCGCTTCGAGAGAAGGATCATGGCTCTGTCCCCCTCTGCCCGGAACATGGCCGCGCTGATCGGCGCCTGCCTGGCTGCGCTGATGTTCGGCCTCGAGATCTCCAGCGTGCCGGTGATCCTGCCGACGCTGGAGACGGCACTGCCCGCCGATTTCCGCGGGCTGCAATGGATCATGAACGCCTACACCATCGCCTGCACCACGGTGCTGATGGCCACCGGCACCCTGGCCGACCGCTACGGCCGCAAGCGCGTCTTCACCATTACCACGATCGCCTTCGGCGCCACGTCGCTGATGTGCGGCCTGGCCGATGACGTATCGGTGCTGATCGCCGCCCGCTTCCTGCAGGGCCTGGCCGGCGGCGCTATGCTGACCTGCGTGATCGCGATCATCTCGCACCAGTTCCAGGACGAGCGCGAGCGCGGCCGCGCCTTCTCCGCCTGGGGCGTGATCAGCGGCATCGGCCTCGGCTTCGGCCCGATCATCGGCGGGCTGATCGCCAGCTGGTCCAGCTGGCACTGGGTGTTCCTGATCCATGTGCCGCTGACCGTGCTGGCGCTGATCCCCTCCCTGATCGGCATCCGCGAATCGCGCGACCCGCACGCCCAGAGGCTGGACGTCGCCGGCATCGTCACCCTGACGCTGGCGGTGTTCGGCCTGGCCTTCCTGATCACCCAGGGGATGGAACTGGACCGAGTCCAGGCGATCGGCCTGGCCGTCCTGACCCTGGCCGCCTTCGCCGGCTTCCTGGTGGCGGAGCGGGTCAGCCCACATCCGATGTTCGATTTCTCGGTGTTCCGCATCCGCCGGTTCAGCGGCGCGATCATCGGCTGCATCGGCATGAACTGGTGCTATTGGCCGTTCATGATCTACCTGCCGATCTATTTCCAGGGCGGGCTGGGCCTCGACAGCCGGTCGGTCGGCTTCCTGCTGCTGGCCTACACCATCCCGTTCCTGGTGATGCCGCCGGTGGCCGACCGCCTGCTGCAGCGCGGCGGTCCGCGCCTGGTCATCCCGCTCGGCATGGCGGTGATGGGGACGGGCTTCCTGCTGATGCGGCTGGGCGCCGGGGTCGAGCAGGCCGGCTGGCTGACGGTGCTGCCCGGCACGCTGCTGGCCGGGATCGGGCTCGGCCTGACCAACACGCCGGTGACCAACACCACCACCGGCTCGGTCCCCGCCAACCGGGCCGGCATGGCGTCGGGCATCGACATCAGCGCCCGGCTGATCACGCTGGCGATCAACATCGCGGTGATGGGGCTGATCCTGGTGGAAGGCATCCGCTGGGCCTTGCCGGCCTCTGTATCCGGCGCCCTCGACGCGGCGCAGCAACAGGCCCTGGCGGCCTCCGTCGCCGCCGGCAACCTGGCCGCCCTGCCGCAGGCCTATCCGGCGCTGGCGGCGGCGGACCCGTCGGGGGCCGCCGTGCACGGCGCGCTGGTCGACGGCTTCGGCTGGGTGATGCTGTATGGCGGCATCGGCGCCTGGGTCCTGGCCGCGATCAGCTTCGCGATCTTCGGCCCGGCCCGGGCGTGCCGGGCGCGGACGGCGGAGGCGAGTGCCGCACGGCCGTAGCGGTGCCTCAGGCGCTGGGGAACCGCACGGCCAGCGCCTGTTCGGCAGCCGTCCAGGCCCGGACATGATGGCGGCGCAGCAGGAGGACACTCGCCGCGAAGGCCAGAATTGCGAGACCGGCGGCGACCGGCACCGGCACGCCGGCCGTCGCCTTCGCCAGCACGGCAGCGAAGACGCCGGCGATGGCGCTGTCGATCGTGCCCACCATGCCCGACGTGCTCATGAAGGACTGCCAGGTCGACGGGCTGAACGCCCGGTCAACCGACAGGGCAAGGTCGTCATCATGGGTGGAATGGATCAGGTATCGCCGCATGGACGGAGCCAGCTCGACGTAGTAGTGCCGGATCCGGGCCATGCCACGGGCATGCACCATGTCTTCGATGGCGACCTGCAGGGTGCGTACGAAGGTGACGAGGCCGATAAAGTAGAGGCAAGGAAGCAGAACCACGCTGAACAGCACGAACGGCCCGCCCATCTGCGTCACCTGGGCCACGAAGGCGAGGGCGATCGTCGCGCTCGATACCGAGGTCAGGAACAGATTCGCGCGCTGATTCGCCTCCTGAATCGTCGCGGCACGGGCGGTCTGCAGGACGAAGTGTTCGGTCGTCATGAGCTGCAGGATGTGCTGCCGGTCTTGGGCGTCGCTGAGCTCGATCATGGCGATCTCCTTCGACGGAACCTATGCTGCGGAAACAGATCGCGCCGGCCGTCCGGTCCCAGGCCGGGGAGCGGTGCTGCTTGCCTAGCCCAGCCGCCCCTCGCGCAGCGCCGCGACCAGCGCGTCGCAGCCGGCTTCGACCAGGTCCAGCACATGCTCGAAATCGGCGCTGCCGCCGTAATAGGGGTCGGGCACGTCCCGCCCCTCCAGCCCCGGCGCGAAATCGAGGAACAGGCCGATCCGGCCAGGCCCGGCCACGGCCAGGCGGCGCATCCGGTCGAGATGGCCGCGATCCATCGCCAGCAGCAGGTCGAAGCGGCGGAAATCCGCCCGCTCCAGCTTGCGGGCGCGCAGCGGCAGCAGGTCGTAGCCGCGCGCCGCGGCGGCCCGGATCGCCGGCGGATGCGGCGGCTCGCCGGCATGGAAGCCGTGGGTGCCGGCGCTGTCGACCGCGTGGTCCAGCCGCGCGGCCGCCAGCCTGGCCCGCATCACGCCCTCGGCGGTCGGCGAGCGGCAGATGTTGCCGGTGCAGACGAACAGGATGCGCATGCCGCCTGGATAGTCGCGGCGAGCCCAGGCGGCAAGAACGCTCCACATCGGCTAGACACGTCGGCTCTCCCGCTCGCCAAGCCTTTTTTAGGTTCCCAACACGTCATTGCGAGCGAAGCGAAGCAATCCAGGAGCCAATGCGAACCGGCCCCTGGATTGCTTCGTCGGCTTCGCCTCCTCGCAATGACGCGGAGGGCGACGTGCTGTAAAAAAGCTTCGCTGGCGGCGACGATTGTCGCAGCTTTTAGAGACCGATGTCCTTCATGCCCGCTTCGTTGTAGCGCGCGCCGGCGACGGCCTCCGGTGCGAACAGGACATCCAGCGACGCCACCTGCTCCGCCGTCAGCCGGATTGCGGCGGCCGCGGCGTTCTCGGCCAGATAGGCGCGGCGCTTGGTGCCCGGGATCGGCACGACGTTGCCGTGCTTGGCCAGCAGCCAGGCCAGCGCGACCTGGGCCGGCTTGGCGCCGAGGTCGAAGGCGAGATCCGCCAGCGCCTCGACCAGGCGGGTGTTCTGGGCTAGCGCCTCGTCGGCGAAGCGCGGATTGACGCGGCGGAAATCATCCGCGGCCAGGGTCGAGGTGTCGGTCACCGCGCCGGCCAGAAAGGCGCGGCCGAGCGGCGAATAGGCGACGAAGGTGGCGCCCAGGTCGCGGCAGGCCTCCAGCACGCCGTTGCGCTCCGCATCGCGGGTCCATAGCGAATACTCGCTCTGCACTGCCGCGATCGGGTGCACCGCATGGGCCCGGCGCAGCGTCTCGGCCGACACTTCGGACAGGCCGATCTGCCGCACCTTGCCGGCCTTCACCAGCTCCGCCATGGCGCCGACCGAGTCCTCGACCGACACGTCGGGGTTGCGGCGATGCATGTAGTAGAGGTCGATCACATCGGTGCCGAGGCGCTTCAGCGAGGCCTCGACCGCGGCGCGGATATAGGCCGGCGAGTTGTCGACCCGCCGCCCGGCGACGCCGGGCTCGCGCACGATGCCGAATTTGGTGGCCAGCACCACCCGGTCGCGCCGGCCCTTGAGGAAGCGGCCGACCAGCTCCTCATTATGGCCCGAGCCGTACATGTCGGCGGTGTCGAGGAAGTCGACGCCGTGCTCCAGCGCCGCGGCGAGGGTGTCGAGCGACTGCGCATCGTCGCGCGAGCCGTAGAATTCGGACATGCCCATGCAGCCGAGGCCGATGGCGGAGACGGTGGTGCCGTCCTGGCCGAGGGAGCGTCTGTCCATGATGGTTCTCCTGAGCGTTCGGGGCCGCCGGCCGCACTGACCGCCGCGGCACGCCAGGAGAATGGGGGTTGGGCGATCATGCGATAACCCGTAGATATGCGCATGAGCTGATGAGCGAGGTTCAGCAATGCTTCGCCCCGACCTCCCCGACCTGGCCGCCTTCGCCGCGGTGGCGCGGCACCGCAGCTTCCGCCGCGCGGCGGTCGAGCTGGCGCTGTCCGCCTCCGCCCTCAGCCACGCCATCCGCGGGCTGGAGGGGCGGCTGGGCGTGCGCCTGCTGAACCGCACCACCCGCAGCGTCACGCCGACCGAGGCGGGCGAGCGGCTGCTGGCCCGGCTGGAGCCCGCCTTCCGCGACATCGAGGGCGCCGTCGGGGAGATCGACCAGTTCCGCAGCCAGCCCGCCGGCTCGCTGCGGATCACCGCCTCGATCCCGGCGGCGGAGCTGAGCCTGGCGCCGATGGTGGCGCGGTTCCTGGGCGCCTATCCGGAGATCCGGCTGGAGGTTTCGGTCACCAGCGCCCTGGTCGACATCGTCGCCGGCGGCTTCGATGCCGGCGTGCGCCTCGGCGAGCAGCTGGAGCGCGACATGGTGGCGGTGCGCTTCGGCGGCGAGCAGCGGCTGGTCGTGGTCGCGGCCCCGTCCTATCTGGCGCGAAGGCCGCGGCCGGAAACGCCGCGCGACCTGACCGAGCATGCCTGCCTCGGCTACCGCTTCCCGAGCGGCGTCGTCTATGCGTGGGAGTTCGAGAAGGACGGCCGCGAGCTGACGGTCAGCCCGAACGGACCGCTGATCGTCAACAACGACCAGCGGCTCCTGATCCGGTCGGCGCTGGACGGCACCGGCCTGGCTTATGTGTTCGAGGGGATGGTCGCGGCGGAGCTGGCGGACGGGCGGCTGGTGCCGCTGCTGCTGGACTGGTCGCCGCCCTTCCCGGGCTTCTTCCTGTACTATCCGCGCCAGCGCCAGATGCCGGCGGCGCTGCGCGCCTTCATCGACTTCATCCGCGCGGACAACCTGGCCGTCAGTCGTTCACCGGAATCACCGCCCCCTGGTACCGCTCGCGGATGAACTTCGCCACCTCCGGCGAGGTCAGAACCTGCGCCAGCCGCTTGATCCGCGGGTCGTCCGCCAGCTTCGGCGTGGTCACCAGGATGTTGGCGTAGGGGTTGCCCTCCGCCTTCTCCAGCCCCAGCGCGTCCTTGGATGGGCTCAGCCCCGCTTCCAGCGCGTAGTTGCCGTTGATCACCGCCAGGTCGACATCGTCCAGCGCCCGCGGCAGCAGCGCCGCTTCGACCTCCTGCACCTTCAGGTGCTTCGGGTTCTCGGCGATGTCGTTCGGCGTCGCCAGCTGCTTGTCCGGCTCGGCGAAGCCGTCCTTCAGCCGGATCAGCTTCTGGTCCTGCAGCAGGTACAGGGCGCGGCTGAGATTGGTGACATTGTTCGGCACCGCCACCGTGCCGCCGTCCTTCACCTCGGCGAAGCTCTTCGCCTTGCGGGAATAGACGCCCAGCGGCTCGATATGCACGGTGGCGGCGACGGCGAAGGTTTGGCCCAGCGCCTGCTCCTGCGAGTGCAGATAGGGCAGGTGCTGGAAGTAGTTGGCGTCGACGTCGCCATGGGCCAGCAGCTCGTTCGGGTTCACCGCGGTCGACAGCTCGACGATGTCGAGCTTCAGGTCGGGCGCCTGGCTCTGCACGAAGGCCAGGATCTCGGCATGCGGCACGGCGTCGGCCGCGACCTTCAGCGGCGCGTCCTGCGCCAAAGCGGCGCCGGCGAAGGCGAGGGGCAAGGCGGCAGCGATCGCCGCCCGCGCCAGGCGGGCGGTCAGGGAACTCAGCATCTTCGGGATCCGTCAGGTCGAGGAGTGCGGCGTGTTCAGGAGGCGGCGGCCTGGGCCGCCAGGACATCGGCGTAGTGGCGCTGCGCCACATCGGGGTGCGAGCGCAGCCGGCCCTTCAGGTAGTTCGGGCCGACATCGTGGAACAGCGGGTTCTGCGGGTCGCTGGCCGGGCCGCGCGCCTCCGCCGCCAGGGCCGGCGGCAGCTCGAGCAGCGGCACGGTGGCGTCGAGGCGGGCGCCGAGGAAGAAGGCGACCGACAGCCGGTCGGTCCCAGCCGGCGGCGTGATCACCCGGTGCACCGTGGCACGGAGATAGCCGTTGGTCGCCAGCTCCAGCAGCTCGCCGATATTGACCACGAAGGTGCCCGGCACCGGCTCGGCGTCGATCCAGCGCCCGTCCTCGCCCTCGACCTGCAGGCCGCGCTGGGTGTCCTGCAGCAGCAGGGTGAGGAACCCGGAATCCTTGTGCGCGCCGACGCCCTGGCTGCTGCCGGTGGCCTCGCGGCCGGGATAGCGGATGATCTTGATGTGCTGGTTCGGCGTGTCGCCATAGATCGATTCCAGCGCGTCCTCCGGCTGGCCCAGCGCCGCGGCGAAGGCCTCGAGCAGGCGGATCGCCACCCGCGTCAGCTCCGCCTGCCAGCGCAGCAGCGTGGTGCGCAGCGCCGGCT
>NZ_JANX01000288.1 GCF_000767795.1 Inquilinus limosus MP06
CGCCGTCGCAGTCCCGGCTCCCGCCGCGACCCAGAGGCCGAGCGCCCCGTCGCGGTGGAAGGGGCGCTGCAGCAGCGAGGCGTAGTAGGGGTAGGGATCGGGATGGGTGACGGCGGCGACGGGATCGCTCGGCGGCTGCATGATCGGCCCCTCGGCTGGAGTGGCCGCCATGATAGCGGCCCGGCCTCGGCCGAGGGGCTGGAGTCGCTTCGGTCCCGATCGAAGGATGGCGACCCTACCGGGCCCCCTGCGCGGCGATCCCGCCGGCGCCGCGCGGCTCGCGGATGAAGATCAGCGAGGCCAGGGCGCCCAGCACGGCCAGGCCGCCAGCCAGGACGAAGGCGCTGGTGTAGACGCCGCCGGTCGCCTGGACGATGAAGCCGGTCACCGAGGGTCCGATGATGCCGGCGAGATTGGCCAGGAAGTGGATGAAGCCGCCGACGCCGCCGACATTCTCGCCGCGCACCACGTCCTGGATCACCGCCCAGTAGATCGCGCCGGTCAGGTACAGGCCGAAGATCGACACCGACATCAGGGCGACCGCGCTGACCACGTCGGACACATCGCCGGCCAAAGCGACGCCGACCGCGGCGAGGCCGAGCCCGCCGATCAGCACCAGCTTGCGCGACAAAAGCGCCCGGCCGGTCATCCGGAACAGGCGGTCGGACAGGAAGCCGCCCAGCGCCAGGCCGACGAAGCCCAGCACCCAGGGCACCACCGTCGCCAGGCTCATATCCTTGATGCTGAGCTTGTGCACCTCGGTCAGGTAGCTCGGGAACCAGGTCAGGAAGAAGAACAGCACGTAGTTGTAGGTGAAGAAGGCGAAGGCGGTGGCCAGCACGACCGGCTGGCGCAGGTAGAAGCCCAGGCCGTGGGCCGGCAGCTGCGCCGCGGTGTCGGCCTGGGTCTGGCCCTCCTCGATCAGCCGGCGCTCGGCGTCGGTGATGCGCGGGTGCTGCGCCGGCTTGTCGGCCGACATCCGCACCCAGAACACCAGCCAGACGAAGCCCAGCAGCATGATGATGACGAAGGCCAGCCGCCAGCCGAAGGCCAGCGCCAGGTAGCCGACGATCGGCCCGGCCACGGCGCCGCCCAGCGGCGTGCCGCAATTGACGATGCCGATCGCCGTCGCCGCCTCGCGCCGCGGGAACCAGTTGCTGACCGTCTTGCTCATGGTCGAGCTCAGCGGCCCTTCGCCGACGCCGAACAGCACGCGCAGCACGATCATCGAGACGAAGCCGGTGGCCGCCGCGGTCAGGCCGCAGAACAGCGACCACATGCCCATGGCGCCGGTGAACACCGTCTTCGGCCCGATCCGGTCCGACAGCCAGCCGCCGATGAAGTTGAAGATGGCGTAGCCGGCGAAGAAGCTGCTGAAGATCACGCCCATCTGGGCGTGGTCCAGGCCGAGATCCTGCTGGATCAGCGGCGCGGCGATCGAGAGGGCCGACCGGTCGAGATAGTTGATCACGCCGGCGATGAAGAGCAGGCCGACGATCAGCCAGCGGATGCTTCTGAACATGGGTTTCCTTCCGCTTGCGGGGCGGTGGGGGCTCGCACCCGGCGAGCCTATGAAGGGATCGTCATTGCGAGTGCAGCGAAGCAATCCATGCCTCAGCTCGTGCGGGCCGATGGATTGCTTCGTCGGCTTCGCCTCCTTGCAATGACGGCTCTTTTCGATCTCGGGGTTTCTAAAGATCCAGCAGATGGACCTTCATCGACTGGTTGCGGTCGAGGGCGACCTGGAAGGCCTGGTCGGCGTCGCGGACCGGGAAGCGGTGGGTCATCAGCGGCGCCAGGTCGATCCGCTTGCCGGCGATCATCTCCACCGCCAGCGCGTATTCCTCGGCGAAGCGGAAGGAGCCGCGATATTCCAGCTCCTTCGACATGACCAGGTTGGCCGAGACCGGCGACTGGCCGGCCGGCATGTTGCCGAGCTGGACGACACGGCCGCGGGCGCGGGCGGCGCGCAGGGCGGTGTCGAGGCCGGCCGGGGCGCCCGAGGCCTCGATCACCACGCCGAAGCGGCCGCGGTTGCGGCTCCAGGCCGCGATCCGGTCCTCGTCCTTTGCATCGACCGCCTCGTCGGCGCCCAGGCCCAGCGCCATGGCCCGCGCCTTGTCGGCCAGGTCGACCACGGTGATGCGGCGGGCGCCGGCCTGGCGCGCCACCAGCAGCACCAGCGCGCCGATCGGGCCGCAGCCGACGATCAGCACCTCCTCGCCCAGCAGCGGCCCGGCGCGGCGCACGGCGTGCAGCGACACCGCCAGCGGCTCGGCCATCGACGCTTCGGCGAAGCTGACATGCTCCGGCACCGGCACGCATTGCCGCGCCGGCACGGCGATGTATTCGCGGAAGGCACCCTGCATGTGCGGGAAGATCGAGGCGCTGCCCAGGAACCGCATGTTCAGGCACTGGTTCTCCAGCCCCGCCATGCAGTACTCGCAGCGGCCGCAGGACCGGCTGGGATTGACCGCGACCGGCTGGCCGACCGCCAGGCCCTCGACATCCGGCGCCACCTCTGCCACCTCGCCGGCCATCTCGTGGCCCAGGATCAGCGGCTCGCGCAGATGGAAATCTCCGGTCTTGCCCTTGGAGTAATAGGCGAGGTCGGAGCCGCAGATGCCGCCGGCGCGGAAGCGGACCAGCACCTCTCCGGGAGCCGGGGAAGGGGCTTCGCGATCCTCGATCCGCAGATCCTTGGCCTGGTGCAGCACGGCGGCGAACATGGCGGTCTCCTCAGCTATGGGCGGCGGCGGGCGCGCCGATCAGGTCCGCGCCGCGCGACAGGCGCGGCGCCGTCTCCGGCAGCTTCGCGGCGCAGATCAGGGTGATGACGCAGCCCAGGGCGATATAGGCGCACAGATACCACGGCGTGCCGTCGCCGATCTCCAGCAGCCAGCCGGCGGCCAGCGTGCCGGCCGACCCGATCAGGGCGCCGATCTGCTGCACGAAGGACACGCCGCTGGCCCGCACCTTGGTCGGGAACAGCTCGGAATAGAAGGCGGCCTGCGGCCCGTACATGGCGCTGTGGCCGAGGGCGAGCGCGGCGACCAGGCCCAGCCAGATCAGCCCGTCCATCCGGGCATAGACCAGGCCGAACACCGGGAAAGTCGCGATCAGCACGCAGGCGGCGCCGAACAGGTAGACCGGCTTGCGGCCGATCCGGTCCGACAGCAGGCCGAACAGCGGCAACGTCACCAGCTCGACCAGGATGGCGATCAGCGACGCCGTGGTCATGGTCGGCCGGTCGACGCCGCGGCTGGTGGCATAGGCGGTGATCAGCACGGCGAAGCTGGTGAAGGCAATGCTCTCGGCCAGCTTGCTGCCGCAGCCCAGCACCAGCTCCCGCTTCTGGGTGCGCACCACCTCGACCAGCGGGTGCGAATCCTCGGCCCGGCGTTGGCGCATCTCCAGGAACAGCGGCGACTCGGTCAGCTGCAGCCGGATGTACATGCCGATGCCGACCAGCAGGATGCTGAGCAGGAAGGGGATGCGCCAGCCCCAGCTCAGGAACGCCTCCTCCGACAGGGTCGAGGTCAAGAGCGCGAAGATGCCGAGCGGCAGCACGAAGCCGGCCGGCGCGCCGATCTGCACCCAGGATCCGAAGAAACCGCGGCGAGGCGACGGCGCGTGCTCGCACATGATCAGGATGGCGTTGCCCTGCTCGCCGCCGATGCCGAAGCCGTGCAGCAGCCGGATGAACAGCAGAGCGAGGGGCGCCCAGATGCCGATCTCGTTGTAGGTCGGCATCAGCCCGATGACGAAGGTGGCGATGCCGACGATCAGCAGGGTGATGACCAGCGCCTGCTTGCGGCCGTAACGGTCGCCCATGGCGCCGAACAGCAGGCCGCCGACAGGCCGGGCGAAGAAGCCGGCCGCGTAGGTGCCGAGCGCCACCAGCGACCCGACCAGCGGGTCGCTGGTCGGGAAAAACAGCTTGTTGAACACCAGCGCCGAGGCGGTGGCGTAGATGAAGAAATCGTACCACTCGACCGTGGTGCCGATGCAGGACGCGATCGCGATCCGCCGCATCATCGCGGGCGTTGTCGCCGTGCTCTCTTGCGCTGCCATGTCGTCCTCCCGTGCGGGCCGTCCGCGGCCTCTTGGATGTGATCGGGGCTACCAGCTGGTCAGTGTGCCGTCCTCGAGCCGCGCCACCGGCAGGTAGGCCGGGTCGTAGGGGAAGCGGGCGGCGAGCCTTTCGTCGATGTCGACGCCGTGGCCAGGGGCCTCGCCCGGATGCATGTACCCGTCCGTGAACGACCAGGTGTGGGGGAACACCTCCAGCGCCGGCTCGGGGTAGCCCATGTACTCCTGGACACCGAAATTCGGCACCCACAGGTCGAAATGCAGGGCCGCGCCCATGCAGGCCGGTGACAGGTCGGACGGGCCGTGGCAGCCGGTGCGGACATGGTGCAGGGCGGCGAAATCGGCGATCCGGCGCAGATGGGTGATGCCGCCGGCATGGGTCAGCGTCGCGCGGATATAGTCGATCAGCTGCTCCTCGATCAGCAGCTTGCAGTCCCAGATGCTGTTGAACACCTCGCCGACCGCGATCGGGGTGGTGGTGTGCTGGCGGATCAGCCGGTAGGCCTCCTGGTTCTCCGCCGCGACCGGGTCCTCCATCCAGAACAGGGCGTAGGGCTCGACCGCCTTGCCCAGCCGCGCCGCCTCGATCGGGGTCAGCCGGTGGTGCACGTCGTGCAGCAGATGGCCGTCGAAGCCGAATTTTTCCCGCACCGCCTCGAACAGCTTGGGCACGTAATTGAGATATTTCTCGGTCGACCAGCCCTGCTCCTCGGGCCAGCCCTTGGTCGCCGGCTCATAGGAATCGCCGCCCTTGCTGACGCCATAGACCGACTCCATGCCGGGCACGCCGCACTGCACGCGGATGGCCTTGAAGCCCTTCTCCTGATAGGCGGCGTAGCGGTCCAGCGTCTCCGGGATGTCGCGGCCGGTGGCGTGGCTGTAGACCATCACCCCGTCGCGCGAGGCGCCGCCCAGCAGCTGGTACAGCGGCAGCCCGGCGACCTTGGCCTTGATGTCCCACAGCGCCATGTCGACGGCGGCGATCGCGCTCATCGTCACCGGGCCGCGGCGCCAATAGGCCCCCTTGTAGAGATACTGCCAGATGTCCTCGATCCGGTGCGGATCGCGCCCGACCAGCAGCGGGCAGACATGGTCGCGGAGATAGCTGGCCACGGCCAGCTCGCGCCCGTTCAGCGTGGCGTCGCCGATGCCATGGACACCGTCATCGGTGACCAGCTTCAGCGTGACGAAGTTGCGCCCGGGGCAGGTGACGATGACATCGGCGCGGACGATCTTCATGGCGCGTTCTCTCCCGGATTCGGCCTTCCAGCGCCGCTTCGGGGCGGCGGGCAGCGGCAGATCCATAGCGCATCTGAAATCACCATACAAGTATGGCGAAGATCGATCCGCGGTAGTCTACACCACGCGGCGAAGCCCTGTATGCTGGGGGCGCAACGGGCCGGAACGGGAGGATGCATGGCCGGACGAAAGAGGGCGGACGCGCCCCGGACACTGCCGGACCATATTCCCCTGGGCGGGGAGGGGCCGATCGGCCGGCAGGTCTATGAGGGGCTGCGCCAGGCGATCATCACCGGCCTGCTGCCGCCCGGCACGGCGCTGTCGGAGAAGGACGGGTCGGGGATGTTCGGCGTATCGCGCCAGCCGGTGCGAGAGGCCTTCATCAAGCTGGTCGAGGCCGGGCTGCTGCAGGTGCTGCCGCAACGCGGCACCCGGGTGCGCAAGATCTCGCGCCGCCAGGTCGAGCAGGGCCGCTTCATCCGCGAGGCGGTGGAGGCGGCGGTGGTGCGCCTGGCGGCCGAAAACATCGACGCGGCGGCCCTGCAGCGGCTGGACCGCAGCCTGGCGGCGCAGCACGACGCGGCCCGGCGGCACGACCATGCCGGCTTCCTGGCGCTGGACGAGGGCTTCCACCGCCTGATCATCGAGGCAATCGACTGCCTGCCGGCCTGGAGCACGATCGAGAATATGAAGGCGCAGATGGACCGGGTGCGCTATCTCAGCCTGCCCGACGTCTCGCCGCTGGAGATGCTGATCGCCCAGCATGAGGAGATCGTGGCCGGGCTGCGGGCGCGCGATGCCGATGCCGCCGAGGCGGCGATGCGGCGGCATCTGCGCGAGATCCTGTCCTCACTCGGCCCCATCGCCGAGCGACGGCCGGAGCTGTTCGAGCTGGAGGGGTGAAGATCCGTCAGTGCGTCTCGAATCCGGGCCGCAGCGAGACCAGGGTCTCGGCGACCCTTCTGGCGTCTTCCTTGCCTTGGGCGCTGTGCCCCAGCCCCATATAGTCGGAGGCAATGCCATAGAGATAGGCGGCGATGCTCTCCGCCGTCGCTCTCTCATCCATGAGCATGACATAGGCCTTGTCGGCGTATCCGTCGTACTCATCGCTCGCCTCGGGGATGTCCCGAACGCCGATCGGGTCCCAATCCTGCAGCAGGATCCGGCGGACGCGGGCCCGGTTCTCCCGGGACTGGTACTTGTTCCGGCCGTTTGACATCGGATTCCCAGCGGCTTGGATGGCGGGCGGGCGCCACGTTCTACAGCCCGATGGTAAGGGCTCAAGAAACAGCCGATCAATTCCAAGCTGCCATCCCCGGCTTGACCCGAGAATCCAGGGGGTTTCAAGAGCCGCTCTGGTGGTCCCTGGATTGCCGGGTCAAGCCCGGCAATGACAATAGGGGGACGGTCAGGGACGATGGTTCGAAGGCAGGGTCGCGCAATCGGTCATTGCCGGGGAGGGGCCGGCTCCCCGATGATCCCCGCCTTCCGAAGACACAGGAGCATGTGGTGAGCGATCAACAGACCCTCGCCCTGATGCGGATCGTGGCCGAGGCGCTGGCCAGGGCGGGCGGGCAGCTGGCCCTGGCCCATCTGGCCGACCACAAGGCGCTGGAGGTCGAGGCCAAGGGACCGCAGGACTTCGTCACCGTGGTCGACAAGGCGGTCGAGACCCTGATCCGCGGCCGGCTGAAGGAGATCTTCCCCGACCACGCCGTGCTGGGCGAGGAGTTCGGGCTGGACCGGCAGGGCGCCCGCATCGTCTGGGGTCTCGACCCGATCGACGGCACCTCGAACTTCCTGCGCGACCGGCCGGTCTGGTGCGTCTCGATCGGCGCCACCATCGACGGCAAGCCGGCGCTGGGCGTGATCTACGAGCCGGTGCGGGACGAGTTGTACAGCGCCGCGGCCGGGCAGGGGGCGACCCGCAACGGCACGCCGATCGCGGTCAACGCCAAGGCAAGCCCGAATTCCGCGATCATCGGCGTCGGCTACTCGCCGGGCCGCAAGGTCGAGGAGCATGTCGCGCAGGTCGGCCACATCCTGACCCATGGCGCGGAGTACCGGCGGCTCGGGTCCTCCGCCATGTCGCTGGCCTATGTCGCCGATGGCCGCTTCGACGGCTACGCTGCCGCCCACACCAATGCCTGGGACGTGATGGCCGGGCTGGTGCTGGTGCGCGAGGCCGGCGGCGTCACCGACGATTTCATCGAGAGCGGGGCGCAGAGCGGCCCGGTCACCGCCGCGGCGCCGGGCGTCGCGGACCTGGCGCGCCAGCTCCGGGCGCTGGCCTGAGCACCTCGCCCAGGCTGTAGCGCTC
>NZ_JANX01000289.1 GCF_000767795.1 Inquilinus limosus MP06
GGCGTCCCGGCCCCTGTCGGCGCCTGAGGCCATGGCCCGCCCCGACCCAGCCGCTGCGCAGCATCGATGCCCCGCCCGCCCCTGGCGGAGACCGTGGCCGGGCTGGCCGCGGAATTCGCCGGGACGGCGGCGGAACATGACCGCGGCGGCGCCTTCCCCTTCGCCAATTTCGACCGGCTGGCCGAGGCGGGGCTCCTGGCTTTGGTGACGCCCCGGCGCTTCGGCGGGCTGGGCGGCGGGCTGCGGGACGCGGCGGCGGTGATCGGCGGCATCGCCCAGGGCGAGCCGTCCACCGCCCTGGTGCTGTCGATGCAGTACCTGCAGCACGCCTCGATGGAGGAGCGAGGCTGGCCGGCGTCCCTGGCCGAACGGCTGGGCCGCGAGGCCGCCGCCGGCGTGTCGCTGATCAACGCGCTGAGGGTCGAGCCGGAGCTGGGCACACCGGCCCGCGGCGGCGTGCCGGCGACGGTGGCGCGGCGCACGGCGGAGGGGTGGAGCGTCTCCGGCCACAAGATCTTCGCCACCGGCATCCCGATCCTGTCCTGGCTGGCGGTCTGGGCCGTGACCGACGAGGTCAAGCCGCGGGTCGGAACGATCCTGGTGCCGTCGACCGCGCCCGGCATCCGGGTGGTGGAGAGCTGGGACCAGCTCGGCATGCGCGCCACCAACAGCCATGACGTCATTCTCGACGACGTGCCGGTGCCGCTGGCCCACGCGGTCGACCTGCGCCCGCCCGAGGCCTGGCGCGCGCCGGAGCCGGTGAAGTCGGCCTGGGGCGCGGTGCTGATCGGCGCGCTCTACGACGGCATCGCCCGCGCCGCCCGCGACTGGTTCGTCGATTTCCTGAAGACCCGCGCCCCGGCCAATCTCGGCG
Organism: Inquilinus limosus MP06; assembly: GCF_000767795.1. Taxonomy (GTDB): domain Bacteria; phylum Pseudomonadota; class Alphaproteobacteria; order DSM-16000; family Inquilinaceae; genus Inquilinus; species Inquilinus limosus_E. The sequence goes on from NZ_JANX01000289.1 coordinate 875, forward strand.
CGCCGCTGGCCACCCTGCCGCGGATGCAGGATGCGGTCGGCGAGATCGAGGCCCGGCTGGCGGTCAATGCCCGCCTGCTCGCCAGCGCCGCCCGCGAGGTCGATGACGGCCGCCCGCCCTCCCCCAACGAGAGCGGCATCGTCAAGCTGACCGTCACCGGCAACGCCATCGCCGCGGTCGAGGCCGCGGTGCGGCTGACCGGCAATCCCGGCCTGGCCCGCGCCAACCCGCTGGAACGGCATTACCGCGACGTGCTGTGCGCCCGCATCCACACGCCGCAGGACGATTCCATCCGCCTTGCCGCCGGGCGTCTCGCCCTCGGCCTCTGAATTTCGAGGATCCCGTCATGAGCGTCGAATTCATCGGTTTCATCGGCACCCGCGACTTCTCCGAGACCCGTCCCGCCAGCGGGCCGGTGATCGACGTGCCCTATATCGAGACCGTGGCCCGGGCGCATGAGGCCGCGGGCTTCGACCGCGCCCTGGTCGCCTTCCATTCGACCTCGCCGGAAAGCATCCTGATCGCCGGCCACGCCGCATCGGTGACCGAGAAGCTGGGCCTGATGATCGCGCACCGGCCGGGCTTCACCGCCCCGACCCTGGCGGCACGGCAATTCGCGACGCTGGACCAGCTGACCGGCGGCCGCGTCGCCGTGCACATCATCACCGGCGGCGACGATGCCGAGCTGCGCCAGGACGGCGACTTCCTGACCAAGGACGAGCGCTACGCCCGCACCGATGAGTATCTCGGCATCCTGCGGAAGATCTGGACCAGCGATGCGCCCTTCGACCATGATGGGCCGCATTACCGGTTCGAGCGCGGCTTCTCGACCGTCAAATCGGTGCGGCCCCCGCACATCCCGGTCTATTTCGGCGGCGCCTCCGACGCCGCGATCCAGGTGGCCGGCAAGCATGCCGACATCTACGCGCTGTGGGGCGAGACCCACGCCCAGGTGCGCGAGCTGACCGGCCGGGTGCGCGCCTCGGCGGCGAAGCACGGCCGGCAGCTGCGCTTCAGCCTGTCGTTGCGGCCGATCCTGGCCGAGACCGAGGAAAAGGCCTGGGCCCGCGCCGACGCGATCCTGGAGCAGGCGCGCGCGGTGCAGGACAGGACCGGCTACAAGCGCACCGTGGATCCCGCCAATTCCGGATCGCTGCGCCTGCTGGAGGCGGCGGCGCAGGGCCCGCGGCTGGACAAGCGGCTGTGGACCGGCATCGCCGCCCTGACCGGCGCCAAGGGCAATTCCACCGCCCTGGTCGGCACGCCGGAGCAGGTGGCCGACGCGCTGCTGGATTATTACGACCTCGGCGTCACCACCTTCCTGATCCGCGGCTTCGACCCGCTGGACGACGCCATCGACTACGGCCGCGAGCTGATCCCGCTGACCCGCAAGCTGGTCGCCGATCGGGTACGGGCCAATGCGACGGCGGCGGAGTAAACGCCAGTCTTCCCCCCTCTTCTTCATTGTCATGCCCGGGCTTGACCCGGGCATCCAGACGGTCCCGACACCTTCTGGATTGCCGGGTCAAGCCCGGCAATGACAGCAAAAACAAGGGCCCGATCATGAGTCTGTCCGGAGTTCCCACGATGAAGCGCATCCTGGCCGGGCTCGCCCTGGCCCTGGCGATCACCGGCGCGGCGAACGCCGAGACCGTGCTGCGGGTCGGCGACCAGAAGGGCAATGCCCGGTCGGTGATGGAGGCGGCGGGCGTGCTGTCCGACCTGCCCTACCGGGTCGAATGGAGCGAGTTCCCGGCCGCCGCGCCGCTGCTGGAGGCGCTGAACGCCGACGCCATCGATGCCGGCAGCGTCGGCGACGCGCCCTTCACCTTCGCCGCCGCCGCGGGGGTGCCGGTCAAGGCGATCGCCGCGATCCGGTCGAAGCAGGACGGCCTGGCCATCGTCGTGCCCAAGGACTCACCGGTGCAAGGGCTGCAGGACCTGGTCGGCAAGACCATCGGCACCGGCCGCGGCTCGATCGGCCACCAGCTGATCCTGGCGGCGCTGGAGCATGCCGGGCTGAAGCCGGACGCGGTGACCATCGTCTTCCTGCTGCCGGCCGAGGCCAAGGCCGCCTTGTCCAGCGGCGCCATCGACGGCTGGTCGACCTGGGAGCCCTACACCTCGCAACTGGAGCTGCAGGAGGGCGCGCGGCGCGTCGTCACCGGAATCGGCATCACGCCGGGCCTGAGCTTCCTGGTCGCCCGGCCGGATGCGATCGAGGCCAAGCGCGCAGCGCTGCAGGATTTCGTCGGCCGGCTGGCCAAGGCGCGCAGTTGGGGCACCAGCAACTATCCGGCCTATGCCGAGATCTGGAGCAAGCTGGTCGGCCTGCCGCAGGAGGTGGCGCTGCAATACCTGTCGCGCCAGGCCGTGCGGCCGGTGGCGGTCGACGATACGGTGGTGGCCGACGAGCAGAGGACCATCGACCTGTACTTCCGCGCCGGGCTGATCCGGACCCAGCTGGACGCAAACACGGTGCTGGACCGGTCTTTCAACGATCCGGTGCTGGCGGAGCTGGCGAAGAAATGAGCCTCGACACCCTGCTCGCTTTGGCCGCCGCCGGGCTGGAGCCCCTGGAGGAGCGTCACCCGCCGGTCACCGACGACGCCTTCCGTGGCGCCATGCGCCACCTGGCGGGGGCGGTCAGCATCGTCACCGCCGGGCTCGGGGCGGAGCGCAACGGACTGACCGCCACCTCGGTGGTGTCGCTGTCGGCCGACCCGCCGACCGTGCTGGTCTGCGTCAACCGCTCGGCCTCGGCCTGGCCGCTGCTGGTCCGGCACGCCCATTTCGGCATCAACGTGCTGGCGGCGTCGCAGCACCCGATCGCCGACCGCTTCGCCGGCCGCAACGGCGAGAAGGGCGAGGCGCGCTTCGCCGGCGCCCGCTGGATCCGGCTGGCCAGCGGCGCGCCGATCCTGGCCGATGCGCTGGTCGCCTTCGACTGCACGCTGGAGGAGCGGATCCAGCGCCACTCCCACGACATCCTGATCGGCCGGGTGCAGGCGCTGCACGGTGCCGGCGGTACGGATCCGCTGCTGTACTGGCGCGGCACCTATGGCGCCATCCGTCCCCCGGTCTGAAAGGCCGCCTTGCGGCTGGGGAACCTGCCGACGACATGATAGGACAGGGGTGGAGCCGAACCCGGCGCAGCCATCCCGGTCCTGAGGACAGCCATGAGCCGCGAGAGCTACAAGACAGCCCTGATCGTCGGCACCGGCAGCGGGCTCAGCGCCTCGCTGACCCGGCTGCTGAGCCGCCAGGGGATGCGCGTTGCCGTCGCCGCGCGCAACACCGACAAGCTGAGGCCGCTGCTGGAGGAGACCAGCGCCGCCGGCTTCGCCGCCGATGCCTCGGACGCCCAGGCGGTGGCCGGGCTGTTCGACGCCGTGCAGCAGCGCTTCGGCGGCGACCCGGACGTGGTGGTCTACAACGCCAGCGGCCGGCTGCGCGGCCCGCTGGCCGACCTGAACCCGGCCGAGGTAGAGCGGGTGCTGGCGGTCACGGCCTTCGGCGGCTTCCTGGTGGGCCAGCAGGCGGCCCGGCGGATGCTGCCGAAGAAGCGCGGCGCCATCCTGTTCACCGGCGCCTCGGCCAGCGTCAAGGGCTATGCCCGCTCCGCCCCCTTCGCCATGGGCAAGTTCGCGCTGCGCGGCCTGGCCCAGAGCATGGCGCGGGAGCTGGCGCCGCAGGGCATCCACGTCGCCCATGTCGTGATCGACGGCCAGATCCGCGAGGCCGGGCGCGAGGATCCGCCGGCCAAGCCGGACAGCACCCTGGACCCCGACGCCATCGCCCAGAGCTATGTCGACCTGCTGCGCCAGCCGCGCAACGCCTGGAGCTGGGAGATCGAGCTGCGGCCCTGGGTGGAGACCTTCTGACATCCCGAGCACCGGAGGGCCCCATGGACACGATCGGTTGGCTGATCCACACGCTGGAGAGCCGCTTGCCCGAGGGGCCCGAGGATCGTGCCGAACCGCCGCGCCGCACCCGGCCGGCGGCGCCGCGCCTGCTGGACCGGGTGCGGGCCGCCATCCGGCTGCCCCCGCCCCGCTGACGACCGAGGTTTCGCCATGCCGGATTCGCCGACCCCGCCGGGCCTCGCCCCCGAATTCCTCGCCGGCCAGGCGCTGCTGCGCGAGAGCGGCATCGTCCAGGCCGATGTGCTGGCGACGCCGGTCGTCGTCGCCCGCGGCCATGCGGCGACGCTGCAGGCCTTCCTGAACCAGGACGCGCCGCCGCTGGCCCGGGTCGAGGAGCATGTCCTGTCCCACCTGCCGGTGCCGGTGCGGGTGCGGCTGTACTATCCGGACAACGCCGCCGGCCTGCTGCCGGCCTATCTGCACGCCCATGGCGGCGGCTTCGCCCTGGGCGGCATCGACTCGCTGGACCGCTGGAAGCGCGAGGTCGCGCGCGACGCCGGCGTCGTGGTGGTCGGCCTCGATTACGCGCTGGCGCCCGAGCACAAATTCCCGACCGCGCGCGACCAGGCCGTCGGCGTGGTGCAGTGGCTGCGCGCGAACGCCGTGTCTCTCGGCATCGATACCGGGCGGATCGGCATCGGCGGCGATTCCGCCGGCGGCAACCTGGCCCTGGCCACGCTGCTGCGGCTGCGCGACCTGGGCGAGATGCTGCCCCGCTTCGGCGCCCTCGTCTACGGCATGCTGTCGGCCAACCACGACACCCCGTCGCATCGGGATTTCGGCGACGGACGCTACGGCCTGTCGACCGCCAAGCTGGAGTGGTTCTGGACCCAGGTCCTGCCCGACCCGGCGCTGCGCGACGATCCCCAGGCGGCGCCGCTGACCGCCGACCTCGGCGGCCTGCCGCCGCTGCTGCTGCTGGCCGCCGCGCTGGACCCGCTCTTGGACGACACGCTGGCCCTGGACCAGCGGCTGACCCGGATCGGCGCGGCGCACAGCCTCAAGGTCTATCCCGACATGCCGCATGGCTTCCTGGCCCAGACGCGCCTCTTGTCCCGGGCCCGCGAGGCGCGGGACGACGTGGTCGCGGCACTGAAGCGGCACCTTGTCTGAGCGAACTCGGGACCAGCAAAAGCATCGATCGAAAGCAAAATAAGTCCCCCCCTCCCTTGCGGGAGGGGGGTAGGGGAGGGGGTTTTCGCCGTCAGGGCCGGCCTGAACTTCGGCGATCCGGCTCCAACCTCGGGCCTGTTCTCTGCGCATTCGCGCGCGGACGCGCGCAGCCCCCTCCCCCTATCCCCCTCCCGCAAGGGGAGGGGGGACTAAAAAAGGAGCGCACTCTACGATTTCGAAAAGGTCGCGCAAGCGGGAGAGGCAATGCATCTCGCTGGCGTCGCCCTTGACATGGACAAGCACGCCATCGGCGACTATCGATAGCCTCATCGATCGGCCGTCTGGTCATCAGCGGACAGAGAAGAGGCATCAGATGAGCGACGCGGATATCGCAGTCGTCGGCTTGGCCGTCATGGGCCGGAACCTCGCCTTCAACATGGCGGAGAAGGGCTTCCGGGTGGCGCTGTACAACCGCAGCCAGGAGAGGACCGACGAGGCGATGGCCCTGGCCGGCCCGCTGGCCGACCGGCTGGTGCCCTGCCGCACGCCGGAGGAGCTGGTGGCCGCCGTGCGCAAGCCGCGCGCGATCCTGCTGATGGTGCAGGCCGGCGCCGCGGTCGACGAGACCATCGCCCGGCTGCAGCCGCTGCTGGAGAAGGGCGACGCCCTGATCGATGCCGGTAACGCCAATTTCCACGACACCGTGCGGCGCGAAGGCGTGCTGGACAAGGCCGGCCTGGCCTTCCTCGGCGTCGGCGTCTCCGGCGGCGAGGAAGGGGCGCGCCACGGCCCGTCGATCATGGTCGGCGGCAAGCCCGAGGTCTATGGCCGGGTCGACAGGATCTTCACGGCGATCGCCGCCAAGTTCGAGGGCACGCCGTGCTGCGCCCTGCTGGGCACCGACGGCGCCGGCCATTTCGTCAAGACCATCCACAACGGCATCGAATATGCCGACATGCAGATGATCGGCGAGGTCTACGGCCTGATGCGCCGCGGCCTGGGGCTGACCCCGGCCGAGATCGGCGACGTGTTCGAGCGCTGGTCGAAGGGCCCGCTGTCCTCCTACCTGGTCGACATCACCGCCACGGTGCTGAAGACCACCGATCCGAAGACCGGCAAGCCGCTGGTCGACGTCATCGTCGACAGCGCCGGCCAGAAGGGCACGGGCCGCTGGTCGGCGATCGAGGCGCTGGCGCTGGGCGCCCCCGCCTCCTCGATCACCGCGGCGGTGGAGGCGCGCGGCGTCTCGGCCGAGCGCGCCCTGCGCAAGACGCTGTCCGAGCGTTTCCCCGGCGCGGCGCAGAGGCTGACCCTGGCCGGCAACCGCGAGGCGGCGATCGAGCTGTTGGAGAAGGCGCTGCTGGCCGGCAAGATCCTGGCCTACACCGAGGGCTTCGCCATCATGTCGGCGGCGTCGCGCGAATATGGCTGGAAGCTGCCGCTGGCCGAGGTGGCGCGGATCTGGCGCGCCGGCTGCATCATCCGCTCGACCCTGCTGGACCGCATCGCCTCGGCCTATGACGAGACGAAGGACCTGGAGACGCTGGTGCTGGCGCCGGGCCTGACGCCGCTGTTCGAGGGCGCGGCGGGCGCGCTGACCGAGGTGGTGGCCGAGGCCTTCCGCCACGGCCATGCGGTGCCGGCCCTGTCGGCCGCGACCGCGCGCTGGCTGGCGCTGCGCCAGCCGCGCTCCACCGCCGACCTGACCCAGGGCCAGCGCGACT
>NZ_JANX01000290.1 GCF_000767795.1 Inquilinus limosus MP06
ATGAAGCGCGTCCCGTCGGATCACGGCACCCCTCTCCGCCTTCCGTGTGCCAGCAGCCAGACAAAGATCGGGCCACCGATCGCGGCGGTCAGGACGCCGAGCGGGATCTCGAGCTCGGCGGCGGAGCGGGCGAGCGTATCGATCGCCAGCATGAAGGCGGCGCCCAGCAGGATCGCGGCCGGCAGCAGCCGGTCGAAGCGCGGCCCGACCAGCAGCCGCGCCATATGCGGCACCATCAGCCCGACCCAGCCGATGCCGCCGGAGATCGCGACCACGGCGGCGGTGACCAGCGTCGCCGCGCCGATCACCAGCAGGCGCAGCCGCGGCACGTCGACGCCCAGCGCCCGCGCCTCGTCATCGCCCAGCGACAGCACGCCGATGCGCCAGCGCAGCAGGATCAGCGGCACCAGGCCGACCAGCACGGCCGGCAACACCGCGACCACGTCCTGCGCCTTGGTCCCGGCCAGGCTGCCGAGCAGCCAGAAGGTGATCGCCGGCAGCTGGTCATAGGGGTCGGCCAGCACCTTGACCAGGGAGATGGCGGCCCCGGCCAGGGCGCCGATCACGATGCCGGCCAGAACCAGCACCAGCACGTCGCCGCCGCCCCGCAGCGTGCGAGCCAGGGCGCCCACCGCGGCCACAGTGACCAGCCCGCCGGCGAAGCCGAACAGCTGGATCGCCGCCACCGGCAGGCCGAGCAGGATGCCGAGTACCGCGCCGAAGCCGGCGCCGGTGGAGACGCCGAGGATGTCCGGCGACACCAGCGGATTGCGGAACAGGCTCTGATAGGCGGCGCCGGCGGCGGAGAGCGCGGCGCCGACCAGCATCGCCGCCAGCACCCGCGGCAGGCGGATGCGGAACAGCGCGGTCTCCACCGTCGGGTCGATCGTGCCGCCGAAGACGCGGCGCCAGAGCGCGGCCAGCACCTCCTGCGGCGGGATGCGGTACGGGCCGATGCCGGCGGCGACCAGCACCGTCACGATCAGGAGCAACGCCAGGACAAGGAGGATCGTTGCCGTCCGCACCGTCGAGGCTCAGCCCCCGGCGCCGTCAAGCAGGCGGTCCAGGTCGGCATCGGTCAGCTCGACCTGGTAGAACAGGTGGTAGAAGCCGCGCACCTGGTCGCGCAGGTCGCCCGCCGCCTGCTGCGGATACAGCGTGTGCAGCAGCCAGGTCAGGCCGATCAGCCGGTTCACCGAGGGCGGAAAGTCAACGAAGCCGAAGGGCAGGCCCGGCGACAGGAAGACGCGCCCGGCTTTTACCGCCGGCACCGGCTGCCAGTCCGGATTCGCCGCGACGCCTTGGACGAAGCGGGGGTCGAGCGCGACGATGGTGTCCGGCGCCCAGGCGATCACCTGCTCGCGCGAGGCGGTGACCAGGCCGCCCTTGTCGCGCAGCCCCTCGACCACGTTGACGGCGCCGACCCGCTCCAGGATCTCGGTGGTCATCGACCCGCGCGAGCCGCTCTCCAGCCCCTCCGGACCGCGGGCGAGATAGGCCTTCGGGCGCTGGCCGGCCGGCACCTTGGCCAGAACCGTGTCGACCTGGGCGAAGATCGCCTCCGCCGCCTCGGCCAGCGCCTCGCCCCGCTCCGGCACACCGAGGATGCCGGCCAGGAGGCGCAGCGCCGCCGGGGTGTTGGGGAAGCTGCCGTCGATCAGCAGATACGGGATGCCGGTCTGCTGCTGCACCCGGTCGGCCAGCGATCTGTAGGTGTCGCTGATGGTGCCGAAATCGACGATCAGGTCCGGCCTGGCGGCCAGCAGCTGCTCCAGGTTGACGGTGTCGCCCCTGCCGGTCAGGCGCCCGGTCTCCGGCAGGTCGCGCACGGCGGGAAGCAGGAACGGCTTGTCCTCCGCCCGCGGCGCCCGCACCCAGCCGGTCATGGTCTGCGGCGCCAGCATATAGACGAGGATCGAGGCCGGCGGGCCGGCGGCGAAGACCCGCTGCACATGGTCCGGGATCTCGACCTGCCGGCCGGCGGAATCGGTGACGGTGCGGGCCTGGCCCGCCGGCGCGACCGCCAGGGCCAGAAGAGCAATCAAGGCAGCCAGGGCGCCGCGGCGGCGTAGCATGTCACGGATCTCCCACGTCGGCATCGCCGGGCGTCGGCGGGGCGAGCGGCGTGAAGGCGCAGCGGTCGGGCTTGATGTCGATCAGCGGCGTGCCGTCGAGGCAGTCCAGCCCGCGCACCAGCAGGGTCGTCCCCTCGATGCCCAGCAGCGTGACCATCGCGGTGCCGATCGGGTTGGGCCGCACCGGCGAACGCAGCGAGAAGGTGCCGCGGGTGGTGCCGTCATTCTTCGGGCTCTGCCGCACCAGGTCGCGGCGCGACTGGTGCAGCCAGTACAGGATCTCGAGCTTCTCGAATTCGGCGACGCCGTCCAGCGCCTGGTCCCAGGGTGCGAACACCTCGATCCGGCAGGTCGGGCCGTCCTGGCGGCCCTGGCGCGGGCAGTCCATGCGGCTGGTCCAGGGCGTGTGGATGCGGCCGATGAAGACAAGGCCGGCATCGGCGGCCTTCGGCCATTCGACGGCGCGTTCGGCCGCCCGAATCTCGTCTTCGCGCACCATGCGGGAACTCCTGCCTCAGCTTGTCGTCCCGCCCCGTTGTATAAGCCCATATACGGCGCCCGGCGAGGGGTTTGATGCCGCGGAACCGACGCGATCAACCGGCCGGCCGGCCGTTCGGAGGCCGCGCGCCCTGCCGTCGCGCGACCGAGACCAGCCAGCTGCGCAGCCGGACGCCGTGGGGCTTGCCCAGCGCCGACGGGTCCCAGGCCAGGAAATACGGGTCGGGCAGGCGCAGCGGCAGGTCGAACGGCACCACCAGCCGGCCCGAGGCGATGTCGTCCCCCGCCATCGACAGCTGCGCCAGGACGAAGCCGCGGCCGGTGATGGCGGCGTCGATCGCCGCGCTGGACAGAGAGAAAGCCACCTCCCCCGCCGCCGGGCGATAGGCCTCGCCGATGCCGGCCGCCCACTCCGCCCAGCCCGGCGGCGGCCGGTGGTCCCGCGCCCATTCGATGCCGAGCAGCGGGCAGCCCAGGATGTCCACCGGCCGCTTCGGCCGATGGCGGCGCAGCAGGCCCGGCGCGCAGGCGGGGACGACCCGGTCAGTGAACAGCTCGACATGATGGGCGTAGTCGCGGGCCTTGGCGCCGTAGGAGATGCGGAAATCGACCTGCTCCTCGGCGAAGCGGGTCTCGGCCTCGGCGCCGATCAGCCGGACCGTGGCGCCGGGGTGCCGGGCCTGCCAGTCCAGCAGCCGTGGCGCCAGCCATTTGCCGGCGAGCGAGGGCAGGCAGGACACCGTCAGGCCGCTCTGCGACCGTGCGCGGTCGAGCAGGTCCCCGGCCTCGCGGATGCGGTCGAAGCCGGCCGAAACCGCTTCATGGTACAGGCGCCCCCAGGCGGACAGCGCCACCACCCGGCCCCGCCGCTCCAGCAGCGGCGCACCCAGAACGGCTTCGGCCTTGCGGATCTGCTGGCTGATCGCCCCGGGCGAGACGCCCAGCTCCTCCGCCGCGCCGGTGACGCTGCCGAGGCGGCCGAACGCCTCGAAGGCCTGGATCGCGCGAAGGGGTGGCAATCGGCTCAAGGCAGGGATCCCGGCTGCTTTGTTTTAGATTTTCTAAAATAGAACCCAGCCGCAAGCGCTTTTTGCACAGGCTCCCGGCCGGTAGCCTCGTCCCACCCCAGCCGCAGCCAGGGAGGGCGCCGCATGTTTCTCAGGAATTGCTGGTACGTCGCCGCATGGGACCATGAGGTCGCCGCCGGCACGCTGACACCGGTCAAGCTGCTGGGCGAGGAGATCGTCCTCTACCGCAAGGGCGACGGCACGGTGGCGGCGCTGGAGGATGCCTGCCCGCACCGCAAGCTGCCGCTGTCGATGGGCCGCCTCAGGGGCGACGCGGTCGAATGCGGCTATCACGGGCTGACCTTCGATTGCAGCGGCGCCTGCATCCGCGTGCCGGGCGCGGAGAGGATCCCGCACATCGCCCGGGTCCGGAGCTATCCCGTCGCCGAGCGCTACGGCCTGCTGTGGATCTGGATGGGCGAGGCGGAGAAGGCCGACACATCCCGGATCTTCGAGGTCGAGCATTGGGGCGACCCGGCCTGGGGCGTGAACCGCGGCGAGTCGATGATGCTCGACTGCCACTATCTCTACATGACCGACAACCTGCTGGACCCGTCGCATGTCGCCTGGGTGCATCAGTCCTCCTTCGGCAACGCGGCGGCCGAGGAGGCGCCTTTGGAGACCACGATCGGCGAGGACGGGGTGACGGTCTGGCGCTGGATGACCGATGTCGAGCCCGCGCCGTTCTACGCGCCGTTCCTGACATTCTCCGGCCGCTGCGACCGCAAGCAGCATTACGAGGTGCGCTACCCGTGCCACGCCATCATCAAGGCCGTGTTCGTGCCGGCCCATACCGGCGGCGAGGGCCGGCCCTATCACGACGACGTGTTCCTGATGGACAGCTACAACTTCATGACCCCGGTCGATGAGGACCACACCCGGTACTACTGGTTCCAGATGCGCAACTTCGCGCCGGACGACGCGGAGGTGTCCCGGCGCTTCGCGTCATCAGTGCGCGGCGCCTTCGAGGAGGACCGCGCCGTTCTGAACGCCGTGCACAAGGGCATGGCCAACAAGCGCACCCCGAACCTGAACCTCAAGATCGATGCCGGCTCCGTGCGCTTCCGCCGCAACCTGGCGAAGCTGATCGAAGCCGAGCAACAGCAGCTGGCGGCAGCCGAATGACGGCTGCCGCGGTCCTGGATCTGTAGCGGCCGCGCCTCAGGCCAGCTTGCGCTCGCGCCGGATGATGTCGTAGGCGGCGTTGATCCGGGCCATCTTGTCGGTGGCCACGGCGATGAAGTCGGCCGGCACGCCGCGGGCGATCAGCCGGTCGGGGTGATGCTCGCGGATCAGCCGGCGATAGGCGGCCTTCAGGCTCTCATCGTCGATCTGCCGCTCCACCCCCAGCACGCCGTAGGGGTCGACGTCGCAACCGGCGCATTCCTCGGCGCAGAGCCTGTGGAAATCGGCCGTCGCCAAGCCGAACAGCCCGGCCACGGCGCGCAGATAGTCGACCTCCGCCGGCTTCACGTCGCCATCGGCCTTGGCGATGGTGAACAGGCACTGCAGCAGCTCCTCCAGCACCTCCGGCCGGTCCTTGAACATGCCGGCGAGCTGCCGGGCATAGGGTTCGAACCCGGCGGAATCGCGGCGCGCCAGGTTGAACAGGCGCTCGACATTCGCCTCTTCCTCGGGCGGCACGCGGAACACCCGGCGGAAGGCGCTCACCTCCTCCGCCGTCACCGCGCCGTCGGCCTTGGCCATCTTGGCGCCCAGCGCGATCACGCCGATGGTGAAGGCGATGTGCTGGGTGGCGTCGCCATCCGCCGGCGGCTGGTCGCGATACCAGTCGACGGCATGGCCGGCCACGGCGCCGAGCAGCGCCCCGATCGGGCCGCCCATGGCCAGGCCCGCAGCCGCGCCGACGATCTTGCCCCAGATGCTCATCCCTCGTTCCGCTTCACCGCCAGGCCGCCCCTTGTTGCCATGATAGCAGTTCGCGCGGCGGAACGGATGGGTTGCGATGACGCGGCTTCCGCGGCTCAGCTCGCCTCCGCCGGGTTGCGCAGATAGTAGAGCCGGGTCGGGAACACCGCCTTGATCGTGGCGAAGTCCGCCGAGCCCGAGGCGCCGCCGCCGGCCGCCAGCCCAGCCGCCGCCTCGTCCAGCCGCTCGATCCGGTCGCGGGTGCCGGGGTGGGTGGAGAACAGCGAGGTGGTCCTGTCCTCGCCCGGCGGCACCAGCGAATCGAGGGTCCTGAACACCGCCGAGGCCTGGCGCGGGTCGTAGCCGGTGGCGCGGAACACGGTCAGGATATAGGCGTCGGCCTCGCGCTCATGGTCGCGCGAATAGCCGGAGGTGATCAGCTCGGACATCGCCGGGGCCAGCTGGTCCAGCCCCCGGCTGGTCAAGTCGTGCAGGCCGGAGACCTTGGCGTCGATCTCGCGCTGCGCCACGTCCTTGAAGAACGCCACCAGCTTGTCGGTAGACCCCTTGCTCTCCAGCTCGGCGATCTGGTGGCTCAGCTCGGCATGGCCCATCTCGTGCGAGATCACGGCCGCCAGCTCGGATTCGCTGGCGACGTAGCGCAGCAGGCCCTTGTTGATGCCGAGCTTGCCGCCGGGCAGCGACCAGGCGTTGGGGCTGTTGTCGTCCAGCACCGTGATCTCCCAGCGGAACGGCCGCTTCGACACCCGGAACAGCGGCTGGGCGAAGCTGCGCACGGCCGACTGGATCCGGGCATTGCCGTAGGCTCCGCCGGACTGCGCCACCAGGCGCGGATACAGCCCCTCGCCCAGCGCCGTCTCGTCGACCGGCGCGCTCTCGCCATGGGAGCCGAGCAGCTTGGTGAAGGTGTTCGCCGCCCCCATCGGGTCGTTGGCGTAGTCCTGCGCGGTCTGACAGCCGGCGAGCCCGAGCGCGGCGAGGCTGATGCCGGCCCCAGCGAGGAAGCCGCGGCGCGGCAGGGTGATGGGTGTCGTCAATTTGCCCCTCTCATTTCGTCATCAGGCTGTGGCTTCGGTCCCAATCGGCGGGCGGCGGCGCCGCGGCGTAAGCTTCGGCGCGGTCGCGGTAGAGCGCGGCCACCGGATCCGCCTCCGCCAGCGCCGCGAACCGCTCGGCCGCTTCGGCGAAGCGGCGGCGGTAATAGAGGGCCAGCGCGGCGTGGAACCGCCGCACGCCTTCGGCCGCTCCCGGCGGCAGGTCGCCGGCGGTGCCGAGCGCCTCATAGACCCGGACCGGCCGCGCCTTGCCCTTGACCACCAGGTGGTCGAGCCGGCGCATCAGGTAGCGGCGCGGCAGCTGGCGGTAGGTCAGCTCGCCCACCATCAGCCGGGTGCCGTAGGCCTTGTTGGCACCCTCCAGCCGGGCGGCCAGGTTCACCGCATCGCCCAGCACGGTGTAGTTGAGGCGGGTCGGCGAACCGACATTGCCGACCACGGCCCAGCCGGAATTGATCCCGGCGCGCAGGCCCAGCGGCGGCAGCCCCTGCCCCTCCACCAGGCCGCGATTGTAGTCGTCGAGCGCGGCGAAGGCGTCCAGCCCGGCCGCGACCGCGTGTTCGGCGGCATGCGGGTCGGGCAGCGGCGCGCCCCACACCGCCATCACCGCGTCGCCGATGAACTTGTCGACATAACCGCCATGGCGCTCGATCGCGTCGGCGACCTTGGCCAGCAGGCCGTTCACCACCGCGACCAGCCGCTCCGGCTCGTGCTGCAGCCGCTCGCTCATGCCGGTGAAGCCGGCAATGTCGTAGAAGGCGACGGTCACCGGCCGGATCTCGCCGCGCAGATGCAACGCGTCGGAATTCTCGGCCAGCTGCTCGACCAGCGCCGGGGCCAGATAGTGGCGGAAGGCGTGGACCACCCGCCGCCGCGTCCGGTCCTCGACCGTGAAGCGGTAGACATAGATCGCGGTGTAGGTCAGGGCGAAGGCCGGCAGCAGCGGCATCACCGGCAGGACCACGCCGGCGCCGAGCGCGAGCAGCGCGGCGAGGACGGCGATGGCCGCGGCGGCGAGCAGCGCCAGCAGCCCCCATAGCGGCGCCAG
>NZ_JANX01000291.1 GCF_000767795.1 Inquilinus limosus MP06
CATCGCCAATGCCCGCGCCGCGCTGGGCCGGGCCTGGGGCATCCTGCTGGACGTCGCGCGCGAGGCCTATCCCAAGGACTGGCGCGGCCTGACGCCGCGGCTGGTCACCCTCGCCTCCTGGGTCGGCTACGACCTGGACGGCCGCTCCGATATCCGCTGGACCGACACGCTGCACAAGCGCCTGCTGGTGCAGGCGGCGCAGCTGGACCATTACCTGGCCGAGGTGCGGGCGATCCGGGCCCAGGTGCCGCGCGAGGCCGCCGACCTGCTGGAGACGCTGGACCTGCTGGAGAGCCGGATCGCGCTGGCCATCGCCCAGATCCGCGACGAGGTCGCCGCCTTCGCCGTGGCCGATCCCGGCTCCGCCGCCGGGCGCGAGCAGATCCGCGTCATCAGCCAGCGCATCCATGCCGGCCAGGCGCTGCGACTGACCGAATCCGCCAGCCTGATCGCGATCGTCGACCGGGCGCTGGAGCGCACCGAGGATCCGGAGCTGTCGCGCCGCTTCTGCCTGCTCCGGGCCGAGCTGGCGACCCATGGGCTGGGCGCCGCCCACACTCATGTGCGGATCAACGCCACCCAGGTGCACAACGCCATCCGCAAGGCGGTCGGCATGGTGTCCGACCCCAACGACCCGCGGTACCGGCAATCCTACCTCGACCGGCTGAATGCCCTGCTGGACGCGGTCGAGCCGGTGTCGGTGAATTTCGGGTCGCTGCTGGCGGAGCGCACCTCGGTCAAGCGCCTGTTCATGCTGCTGGCGCAGATGCTGAAGTACAACGACCGGTCGGCGCCGATCCGCTTCCTGATCGCCGAGAGCGAGAGCGCCTTCACCTGCCTGACCGCGCTGTACTACGCCCGGCTGTTCGGGGTCGACGGCATGGTCGACATCTCGCCGCTGTTCGAGACCGAGAAGGCGCTGGAGAACGGCAGCCGGATCATCGAGCAGCTGCTGGAGAACCCGCATTACCGCGACTATGTCCGCCGCCGCGGCCGGGTCTGCGTCCAGACCGGCTATTCCGACGCCGGGCGCTATCTCGGCCAGACCCCGGCGGGCGCCTCGATCGAGCGGCTGCGGCTGCGGCTGATCCGGGTGATCGCCAAGGCCGGGCTGCCGGACGTGCAGCTGCTGATTTTCGACACCCACGGCGAATCGATCGGCCGCGGCTGCCATCCGGGCGGCATCGCCGACCGGCTGACCTATGTCGACCCGCCGGCGACCCGGGCCTTCATGGCCGAGCAGGGCGTCGCCTTCAAGCAGGAGGTCAGCTTCCAGGGCGGCGACGGCTACCTGTACTTCGCCCATCCCGACCTGGCCTATGCGGTGGTCACCCGCATCCTGCAGCACGTCCTGGCCGAGATCGACGACACCCGCGACGACCCGTTCTACGACGAGGCCTCCTACATCCGCGAGTTCTTCACCACGGTGAAGGAGTTCCAGGTCCGGCTGATGGAGAGCCGCGACTACGGCGTGCTGCTGCAGGCGCTGGGCCCGAACCTCCTGTTTCCCTCCGGCAGCCGCGCGACCAAGCGGCAGCATGAGGACCCGAGCGAGCTGGACCATGCCATGCCGTCGCAGCTGCGGGCGATCCCGCACAACGCGATCCTGATGCAGCTGGGCCTGATGGCCAACAGCGTCGGCGGCGCCGGCGCCGCCATCGCCAAGGACCCGGAGCGGTTCCGCGAGCTCTACGCCGCCTCGCCCAGGTTCCGGCAGTTGCTGGGGATCATCACCTACGGCGCCTCGGCCAGCAATCCGGCGGCGATGAAATCCTATATCGACGCGCTGGACCCGGGATCCTGGATCACGCGCGCCGCCGCCACCGGCGACCGCGAGCTGGCGGACCGGATGGTGGCGCTGTCCGGCCATCTCGAGCCGATGCCGGTGTGGGAGCGGCAGAGCCGCGTGTTCCGCGCGCTGCACAAGGATTTCATCCTGCTGCGCGAGGGGCTGGAGAGCATCGCCGAGCAGTCGCCGCATGTCGATGCCGCCAGCCGCGACGCGCTGGCCGTGCTGCACGCGGTGCGCCTGGCGCTGATCCAGGAGATCTTCCTGCTGGCCATGCGGATCCCGGAATTCTCCAGCCGGCACAACCTGACGCTGAAGCAGGTGATCGCCCGCATCCTGCATCTCGACGTGCTGCCGGCGGTGCAGTCGCTGGAGGAGATCTTCCCGCTGACCGAGGACACCATTGCCGTGACCGATTTCGGCGAGGCCGCGACCTACCGCTCGGATGAGAGCCAGAACTACCAGTTCGAGAACGAGCGGATCTTCCGCCCGATGCGGCAGATCTACGGCCTTCTCCGCCGGGTTTCTGCCGCGGTGGTGCACCGCACGGGGTTCTTCGGATAGGCGGAGCGGGCGAGGGACGCCCCCTCGCCCGCCGCCCATCCGTCAGAGCACGAAGTCGCTTGCGAAGAGGGTGGTGGCGCTGATGACGCCGATCTGCATGTCGGCCACCTTGTCGCCATTGACGTCGACCAGCACCGACTGCAGGCCGCCGGTAGCCACCACCCGCACCTCGTGCCCGGCGCCGGTGAAGGCGCCGCCGCCGAGGAAGGTGAAGGCGGTGTCGCCGTTGCCGGCATTGCCGTCGGCATCGATCAGATGCAGGTCGATGCGGTCGCCCTCGGCATGCGAGAAGTCGTTGATGCTGTCGCGGCCGGCCGCTGCCACGGTGCTGTCGGAAATCGCGGTGTAGACGAAGCGGTCGGCGCCGGCGCCGCCCTTCAGGGCATCCGCCCCGCCGCCCCCGGCCAGCACGTCGTTCCCGGCCATGCCCCACAGCGCGTTCGCCCCGGCGCTGCCGGTGATGGTGTCGGCATAGGCCGAGCCCATCACATTCTCGATGCCGCTGTAGGTGTCGCCCGCCGCGTCGCCGGCCGTGCCCGTGCCGGTGGCGAGGTTGACCGTCACCGCCGCCGTCGCCGCGTCGTACAGCGCGATGTCGGTGCCGTTGCCGCCGTTCAGCGCATCCGCCCCGGCACCTCCGGTCAGATAGTCGTCGCCATCGCCGCCGCTGAGCTGGTCGGCCCCGGCCTCGCCGTAGAGGGAATCATTGCCGGCGTCGCCGGTGATGATGTCTCCGCCGTCGCCGCCATAGAGCCGATCCGTCCCGGCCAGGCCGCGCAGCACATTGGCGCCGGCATCGCCCTTGATCACGTCGTCGAAGGCCGAGCCCAGCACGTTCTCGACGCCGATGAAGGTATCCCCGGCCGCGACGCCGCCGGTCCCGCCGCCGGCGAGGCTCAGCGTCACTCCGGCGCCGGCCTCGGCGTAGTTGGCGGTGTCGCTGCCGGCGCCGCCGTTCAGCACATCGGCGCCGTCGCCGCCGATCAGCAGGTCGTCGCCGTCGCCGCCCTGCAGCGTGTCGGTGCCGGCCTCGCCGTAGAGCGAGTCGTTGCCCGCGTCGCCGGCGAGGACATCGTTGCCGCCGCGGCCCCACAGCGTGTTGGCGCCGGCATCGCCGGTCAGGCTGTCGGCGAAGGCCGAGCCGCCGAGATATTCGATCCCGGTCAGCACATCCCCGGCCGCGTCGCCGCCGGTGTTGATGCCGGTGGCGAGGTTGACCGTGACCCCGGCCGCAGACCCCAGGTAATCCGCCCGGTCGGTGCCAGCACTGCCATCGATCTGATCGGCCCCGCTGCCGCCGGTGAGCACGTCGTTGTCGCCGTCGCCGCTGAGCACATCGACGCCGCTGCCGCCGTCGAGCGTCTGGGCGCCGACACCGCCGGTGAGCCGGTCATTGCCATCGCCGCCATACATGACGCCGGGCCCCGTCAGCACATCGTCGCCAGCGCCGCCGATCATGGTGTCGGCCGCAGTCAGAGTGTCGTTGCCGTCCCCGCCGTCCAGGAAGGTCGTGGCGATCAGAACGTCGTCACCGTCCAGGCCGTACACGCTATGGGGCCAGCGATACCCGCCGTCGACGCGATCGTCCCCGTTCGTCAGGATGAGATCGTACTTTCCCCCGTCACTGACCCCGTACGAGCCGTCATAGGTGCTGAACCACTCGCTATAGAATCCGATATTCGTGGTCTTTCCCTGAAACGTCAGAAATTGGTAGTAATTGAGAAGCTCGATAATAATGTTGGCCGCGATTCTATCCTCGCTCCAGAATATGGTCACGCCAGCCCCATCCGGGCCGATGACATAGTCGCTGAGGTCGAGATCCGGCGGGGTCGGGTTGGCCATATTCATTTCTCCTCAATCGATATTTTATGTGTAAACAGATCTTTTTTTAACTATCTGATCCTGCAGCGCCACTGGCGGGCAGGCGGTACCGCCCGGCCGGACAGGGGCCGCGCGCTGTCGATCTCAGCCGCCGACGATAATCCTGACCCCTCGCGAATTCCAGTCCCGACGCCACGCCCGCTCCAGCCGAACGACCGGAGCGGGCGTGGCGTCGGGAGACGCGCCATCCCTTCCTTCCGCCCGCGGCCGGAACCCTTTAGAACGGAATCAACCGCCTCAGCGATCGATCGAGACCATGACCGATTCCAGCAGCGCCCCGCGCACCGTCCGCCTCGCCGACTACCGCCTGCCCGACTTCCTGATCGACGCGGTCGATCTGCGCTTCGACCTGCGCGAGGACGGGGCGACGGTGACCTCGCGCCTGACCATGCGGCGCAACCCGGCGACCTCCGACCCCGCGGCGCCGCTGGTGCTGGACGGCCAGGGCCTCAAGCTGACCGGCGTCGCCCTGGACGGCGAGGCTCTGGGCGACAACCGCTATACGGTCGATGCCGAGCACCTGACCCTGCCCGGCCTGCCGAACGCCTTCACCCTCGAGATCACCACCGAGATCGATCCGCAGAACAACACCTCGCTGCAGGGGCTCTACACCTCCGGCGATACGTTCTGCACCCAGTGCGAGGCCGAGGGCTTCCGCCACATCACCTATTATCTCGACCGGCCGGACATCCTGGCCCGCTACACAACCACCATCGTGGCGGACAAGGCGAAGTATCCGGTGCTGCTGTCCAACGGCAATCCGGTGGGCGCCGGCGAGGCCGAGGGCGGCCGGCACTGGGCGAAATGGGAGGACCCCTTCCCCAAGCCGTCCTACCTGTTCGCCCTGGTGGCCGGCGACCTGGTCGCGGTGGAGGACAGCTTCACCACCCGCTCCGGCCGGCCGATCGACCTGAAGATCTTCACCCGCCCGGGCGACGAGGCCAAGGTCGGCCACGCCATGCGATCGCTGAAGGCGTCGATGGCCTGGGATGAGCAGGTCTACGGCTTCGAATACGACCTCGACCTGTTCATGATCGTCGCCGTCTCCGACTTCAACATGGGGGCGATGGAGAACAAGGGCCTGAACATCTTCAACACGGCCCTGGTCCTGGCCAGCCGCGAGACCGCGACCGACGGCGACTTCCAGCGGGTCGAATCCGTGGTGGCGCATGAGTACTTCCACAACTGGACCGGCAACCGCATCACCTGCCGCGACTGGTTCCAGCTGTCGCTGAAGGAAGGCCTGACCGTCTTCCGCGACCAGGAATTCTCGGCCGACATCAACAGCCGGCCGGTGCAGCGCATCGCCGATGTCCGCCGCCTGCGCGCCATCCAGTTCCCGGAGGATGCCGGCCCGATCGCCCATCCGATCCGGCCCGAGAGCTATATCGAGATCAACAACTTCTACACGCCGACGGTGTACGAGAAGGGGGCGGAGGTCATCCGCATGATCCACACCCTGCTCGGGGCCGAAGGCTACCGGAAGGGCATCGATCTTTATGTAAAACGCCATGACGGGCAGGCCGCGACCTGCGAGAACTTCGTCGCGGCGATGGAGGATGCGAGCGGCGTCGATCTGAAACTGTTCCGGCGCTGGTATTCCCAGGCCGGCACGCCGGAGATCACGGCCGAGGAGACGTGGGACGCCACCTCCGGCCGCTACACCCTGACCCTGGCGCAGTCGACCGCGCCGACACCGGGCCAGCCGGACAAGCAGCCGCTGCACATCCCGGTGGCGCTCGGCCTGCTCGATGCCCAGGGCCGTGACCTGCCGGTGCGGCTGGCCGGCGAGGCCGAGGCCAAGCCCGGCACCCGGGTGCTGTCGCTGAACGGCGCGGTCCAGCGCTTCGTGTTCGAGGGGCTGGCCGCGCGGCCGGTGCCGTCGCTGTTCCGCGGCTTCTCCGCCCCTGTCAAGCTGGCGCCGCAGCCGCGCGAGCGGCTGGCCTTCCTGTTCGCCCATGACAGCGACCCGTTCAACCGCTGGGAGGCCGGCCAGCAGTTGGCGGCGCAGCTGCTGCTGGAGGGCGTCGCGGCCCGAAAGGCCGGCCGCGAGTGGCGGCTGGACCCGGATTTCGTCGCCGCCGTCGGCCGGCTGCTGGAGGACAAGGCGCTGGACGCCGCCTTCGTCGCCGAGGCGATGGCGCTGCCGGGCGAATCCTTCCTGGCCGACCAGATGGCCGAGATCGATGTCGAGGGCATCCATGCGGTGCGCGAGGCGGCAAGATTGGCCATCGCCACGGCGCTGCGGGACCGGCTGCTGGCCATCCATAAGGCCAATGACGACAAGGGACCGTTCGACGTCTCCGCCGCCGCCGTCGGCCGGCGGGCGCTGAAGAACGCCTGCCTGGGCTATCTCGGTCTCCTCGAGGGCGACATCGAGGCGACCGGGCTGGTCCTGGTCCAGGCACGGACCGCCGGCACCATGACCGACGTGCTGGCGGCGCTGACCGTGCTGCGCGACCGCGACATCCCGGAGCGGGCCGAGACGTTGGAGGCGTTCTACGCCAAGTGGCAGGACGAGCCGCTGGTGGTCGACAAGTGGTTCGCGCTGCAGGCGACGTCCGCCTTGCCCGGCACGCTCGACGCGATCAAGGCGCTGACCCGGCACCCGGCCTTCACCCTGCGCAACCCGAACCGGGCGCGGGCGCTGATCTCCAGCCTGGCCATGGGCAACCCGCTGCATTTCCACGCGGCGGACGGTTCCGGCTATGCCTTCCTGGCCGACCAGGTGCTGGCGCTGAACGGGCCGAACCCGCAGCTGGCGGCGCGCATCCTGGTGCCGCTGGGCCGCTGGCAGCGGCACGAGCCCGGCCGGCAGGCGGCGATGAAGGCCGAGCTGGACCGGATCCTGGCGGCGCCCGACCTGTCGCGCGACGTCTACGAGATCGCGGCCAAGAGCCGGGCTTAACGCTGCAACGGCCTTCCTTCCTGTCATTGCCGGGCTTGACCCGGCAATCCAGAAGGTGTCGACGCTCTCTGGATGCCCGGGTCAAGCCCGGGCATGACAGGAAAATTGAAACTAAACCAAGAGATAGGGGGAGGATGATCGGGATGACGCTATCGTCAGGGGGATGGTTTCACCCCTTCGGCGCGAAACTGCTGCTTCATTTCGTGCCGTTGACCAGACCGGACCGGCGCCTTACCTCGCCTGCAGTCACTGGAGCACCGATCCCTTGGCCCCTACTCCGCCCCGCCCGTCCTCGACCGGACCGATCGACGACCGCGCCGCCGGCCGCTGGCTGAAACGGCAGGCCGGGCTGGCGCGCCGGCCGATCGGGCTGACCGCGGCGGCCGGGATCGCGCAGGGCCTGTGCGGCGTGGCCCAGG
>NZ_JANX01000292.1 GCF_000767795.1 Inquilinus limosus MP06
GCGCCGGCGCATGCAGATCGTGTTCCAGGACCCCTATGGCAGCCTGGACCCGCGCCGCCGGGTCGGCGCGCAGATCGCCGACGGCCTGGCCATCCACCAGGTCTGTGACGCCGGGCAGCGCGCCGAACGCGTGGCCGGACTGCTGGAGCGCGTCGGCCTCGACCCCAGCCACGCGCAGCGCTATCCCCACGAATTCTCCGGCGGCCAGCGCCAGCGCATCGGCCTGGCCCGGGCCTTGGCCAGCGGGCCGGACTTCCTGGTCGCCGACGAGCCGGTGTCGGCGCTGGATGTCTCGATCCAGGCCCAGATCGTGCAGCTGCTGGGCGAGCTGCGCCGCGACCTGGGCCTCGCCTTGCTGTTCATCAGCCACGACCTGCCGGTGGTGCGGCATCTCTGCGACCGGGTGATCGTGATGTATCTCGGCCGGGTGATGGAGGAAGGCCCGGCCGAAGCGGTCTTCACCAGCCCGGCCCACCCCTACACCCGGGCCCTGATCTCGGCCACGCCGCAGCTGCGCCCGGACCGCCGCGCCGACCGCATCCTGCTGGCCGGCGACCCGCCGAGCCCGTCCAACCCGCCCTCCGGCTGCGTCTTCCGCACCCGCTGCGCCCATGCGCGGCCGGCCTGCGCCGAGGCGGTGCCGGAGCTGCGACCCCACGGCGAAGCCCGCCGTGTCGCCTGCATCCGGGCCGAGGAGATCGCCTGAATGACGATCCGGCCCGACCACCGACCTGCCGACGAGGAGTAGAGCTTTGGCCGCGAAGACGGAACCGAAGGTGCATATGGGCACCATCACGGGCGGCGAGGCCCGCGAGACGCTGGCGCAGAACCCGGTGATCCTGCTGCCGATGGGCAGCCATGAGGACCAGGGCCCGCACGCGCCGATGGGCGACTACCTGCTGGCCGAGAAGATCGCCGAGCTGGCCGCTATCCGCGCCAGCGAGCGCGGCGTCAGGACCCTGGTGGCGCCGGTGCTGCCCTATGGCGGTGTCGACTGGTTCGGCCCGATGATCGGCGGCATCGCCCTGAGCCAGGCGACGCTGACCAGCGTCATCGCCGACATGGTCGGGTCGCTGCACAAGAACGGCCTCACCCGCATCGTCGTCATCAACGGCCATGGCGGCAATGTCGGGCCGATCGCCGAAGTGGCGCGCGGCCTGTACCTCCGCGACGGCACGGTGCTGCCCAGCCTGTATCTGTGGCGCATCGGCTACGGCCTCTTGCCCGGCATTGTCGGGGCCGAGAATTCCGCCAAGGTCTCCGGCCACGGCGCCGACCCGCTGACCAGCATTGGCCTGCACCTGTTCCCGGAGCTGATGCGGCCGGAGATGATGCCGACGGAGCGGCCGGCGAAGCGCGACCCGGTGCTGGGCCTGCCCTTCACCGGGCTCGGAACCGCCAGCTTCGAGGGCGCCGAGGTCGGCATGCCGAACCAATATGACGAGGTCTACACCCTCGGCGTCGGCAAGGGCGACCCGCGCCTGTGCTCGGCCGAGACCGGCGCGGCGCTGACCGAGAAGCTGACCGAGATCTGCGCCCGCTTCGTCGCGCATTTCGCCGGCAAGGTCCCGGCCTGAGGCACCCCCGGCCGGCGCGCCGCGCCGGCCGGGCCAAGATCGATGTCGCCCCGGACGGGGCCAACAAAGGGGGCTTCCAGATGCTGACGCGCCGTCTCCTGCTCCAGACCGGGGTCGCGACCCTCGCGGCCCCGGCGATCCTCCGGGCCCAGTCGCCCGCCGGCCAGATCCGGCTGATGTCCTATGCCGACGGCACCTTCCAGGACAATTACATCAAGACCGTCATCGAGCCGTTCCAGCAGGCCTTCCCGGGCGTGCAGGTCGTCTACGCACCGGGCGGCAGCTCGGCCGAGATGCTGGGCAACATCCGCGCCCAGAAGGCGGACCCGCAGATCGACGTCATCATCCTGGACGTCACCGCCTCGAACATCGGCAACGCCGAGGGGCTGTTCGACAAGCTGACCCCGGCCGAGGTGCCGTCGCTGGAGGAGCTGGTCCCCGAGGCCCGCGCCGCCGGCGGCGAGTTCGGCCCGGCCGTGACCTTCGACCATCTGGTGCTGGTCACCGATGCCCAGAACCTGAAGCCACCGCTCGCCAGCCTGGCCGATCTGTGGCGGCCGGACCTCAAGGGGCAGCTGGCGATCAGCGCGCCGCCGAACATCCAGGGCCTGGCGCTGACCGTGATGGTCGAGAAGATGCTGGGCGGCGACTACCGGCAATCGGTCGACGCCGCGATCAAGAAGCTGGCCGAGCTGGCGCCGTCGGTGAACACCTGGAACCCCAACCCCGACGGCTACTCGCTGATCCAGAACGGCATCGTCCGCGTCGCCACCGGCTGGAACGCGCGGTCGCAGCGCAAGATCGACGAGACCCAGGGCAAGCTCGGCGCGCTGCTGCCGCCCGAGGGCTCGGTGTTCCAGATCAACACCATCAACCTGACCGCCGGATCGAAGAACCGGGCCACGGCTGTCGCCTTCATCAACCACGCGCTGTCGCAACAGTCCCAGAAGGCCTTCACCGAGCGGGTGTTCTACGCGCCGACCAACGGCAAGGCGCAGATCGACCCCAAGGTGCTGTCCCGCACCGCCATCGCGCCGGAGAACCGCAGCCGCATGATCGAGGTCGACTGGAGCGAGATCGTCAAGGTGCGCGACAAGTGGAACAACCGCTGGCGCCGCGAAGTGATCTCGGCCGGGTGATCCGATGAGCTATCTCCAGCTGCAGGGCCTGGCCAAGCACTATGGCAATTTCGTCGCAGTCGACGACGTCTCGCTGACGGTCGGCCGGGGCGAGGCGGTGGCGCTGCTCGGCCCGTCCGGCTGCGGCAAGACGACGACGCTGCGGATGCTGGCCGGGCTGATCGCGCCGGATGGCGGCACCATCCGGGTCGACGGCGCCGACATCACCCGCGAGCCGGCGCATCGCCGCAACATGGGCTATGTCTTCCAGTCCTATGCGCTGTTCCCGCATCTCAGCGTGGCCCGCAATGTCGGCTTCGGGCTGGAGGAGCGGCGCGTGCCGCGCGCCGAGGCCTCCAGCCGGGTCGAGGAGGCGCTGGCCATGGTCCGCCTCGGCGCGCTGGGTGGGCGGCGACCGCGCGAGCTGTCGGGCGGCCAGCAGCAGCGCGTGGCTCTGGCACGAGCGCTGGTGGTCCGCCCCTCGGTGCTGCTGCTCGACGAATCCCTGTCCAACCTCGACGCCAAGCTGCGCGACGCGATGCGGCACGAGATCCGCGACATCCAGCGGTCGCTCGGCATCACCACGCTGTTCGTCACCCATGACCAGGTCGAGGCGCTGACGATGTGCGACCGGATCGCGGTGATGAATCGCGGCCGGGTCGAGCAGGTGGGATCGCCGGAGGAGATCTATGAGCGCCCGGCCACCCGCTTCGTCGCCGATTTCGTCGGCCGCGCCAACATCCTGCCGGCGACCCGGGACGCTGACGGTCGCCTCGCCCTGTGGGGCACGGCGCTGCCGGTCGCCGCGCCGCCGGCCGGCGAGATCGACATCTTCGTCCGGCCGCAGCGCATCCGCCTGGCCCCGGTCTCCGAGCCGGCGGCGGAGGGCGTGGCGTGCATCCGGGGCCAGGTCTCGCACAGCGTCTTCATCGGCGACCGGATCGAGGTGGTGGTCGAGGGCGCCGGCGGCCAGCTGAGCGTCGAAATGCCGTCCGGCCAGCGCCCGCCGGCCGAGGGCATGGAGGTCGCGGCGATCTGGCCGGTCGAGGACACGCTGGTGTTCCCGCGCGAGGCGCCATGACCGACGTGCCGCACCCCCTCGCCGCCGAACGCCCTGCCCTGCCCCGCGGCCGGCGCCTGCCGCTGCCCCTGCTGGTGCTGCCGGCGGCGCTGTTCGTGCTGGCCGTCTATGTCTGGCCGACTCTGGGCCTGTTCCGCACCGCCTTCAACGAGGTCGGGCCGACCGGCGCGATGGTCGAGGCCTGGTCGCTACAGACCGCGAAGGATGTCTTCGCCGATTCCTTCACGGCCGAGCTGACCCTGAATTCGCTGTGGCTGTCGCTGGTGGCGACCGCCCTGGCGCTGGCGCTGTCCTATCCGGTGTCGCTGTTCCTGTTCCGCACCCGGTCGCGTTTCCGCAGCCTGCTGGCCGTGGTCGCGATCATGCCGATGCTGGTGTCCGGCGTGGTGCGCATCTTCGGCTGGCTCGCCATCCTCGGCGACCGCGGCCTGGTCAACGGCATCGCCCAATGGCTGGGGCTGATCAGCACGCCGATGCGGCTGGTGTTCAACTGGACCGGCGTCACCATCGGCCTGGCCGAGAGCATCATGCCCTACATGATCCTGGCGCTGCTGGCCGGGTTCGGCCGGCTGGACCGCACGCTGGAGGAGGCGGCGCGCAGCCTGGGGGCGACGCCGCTGCGGACCTTCCTGCGCGTCACCCTGCCGCTGAGCCTGCCGGCCATCGCGCTGGCCGCGGGGCTGGGCTTCGTGCTGTCGATGTCGTCCTACATCACGCCCAGGCTGATGGGCGGCGGCCGCATCTTCGTGCTGGCGACCGAGATCTATGAGCAGGCGACCACCAACACCAACTGGCCGGTGGCCGCAGTGCTGGCGATCTACACCCTGGTGCTGCTGCTGGCGCTGGCCGTCGTGGCCCGGCTGGTGGCGCGGAGGCTGCAGCGATGAACGGCGCCGGCCGCCTCCTCTCCACCCTCGCCGGCATCGTCTACGCCATGATCCTGGCGCCCATCGTCGTGGTGGTGGCGCTGGCCTTCTCCGCCGACGACTTCATCGTCTTCCCGCCGTCCGGCTATTCGCTGCGCTGGTTCCAGGCGCTGGCCGGCAACGGGCCGCTCCTGGACGCGCTGCTGCTGAGCGCGCAGATCGCCTGCGTGGTCACGGCGCTGTCGCTGCTGCTGGGCGTGCCCGCGGCGCTGGCGCTGAACAAAGGCGGCTTCCCCGGCCGCGAGGCGTTGCAGGGCTTCTTCCTGGCGCCGCTGCTGCTGCCGACGCTGATCATCGGCCTGGCGCTGCTGCTGTTCTTCACGCCGCTGCGCCTGACCGCCACCCTGCCCGGCCTGGTGCTGGGCCACATGATCGTCACCCTGCCCTTCGTCATCCGGATGATGACGACCGCCTTCTCCACCCTGCCGGACGATATCGAGGCCGCGGCCGCCACGCTGGGCGCCACGCCCTGGCGGGTGGTGCGCCGGGTGACGCTGCCGCTGGCCGCGCCCGGCCTGGTCGCCTGCGGGGCGCTGTCCTTCCTGCTGTCCTTCGACGAGACGGTGATCTCGCTGTTCATCGCCGGGCCGCGCGCCTCGACCCTGCCGGTCGAGATGGTGCGCTACGTCGAAGGCCGCACCGACCCGCTGGTCGCGGCCCTGTCGGTCGTGCTGATCGCCGCGACCCTTCTCGTCGTCATTCTGGTCGAACGTCTCGTCGGCGTCGCGCGCGCCGTCGGCAACTAGGGAAAGCCACATGCCCGACTACCGCATCGCCCCCATGCCGCAGCAGATCGCCCCCGTCTTGGTGGAGAAGCTGCGCCGCGTCGAGACCGCGACCATCGGCCATTCCCAGCATTGGGGCTTCATGGACCGGGGCATCCAGCCGCTGCTGCGCGGCAAGCGCATCGCCGGCGCCGCCGTGACCCTGGCCATCCCCGGCCAGGATTCGACCCTGCTGCACCACACGCTGGGCCTGCTGCGGCCGGGCGACATCCTGGTGGTCGATCGGCTGGGCGACGACAAGCACGCCTGCTGGGGCGGCGGCGTCACCATCGCGGCCAAGGCGGCCGGCGCGGTCGGCGGCATTGTCGACGGGCCCTGCACCGACCTGGCCGAGATCGAGGATTCGGACTTCCCGATGTGGTGCCGCGGCATGTCGCCGATCACCACCCGCCTCTACAACCTCGGCGGCACGCTGAACCTGCCCGTTTCCTGCGGCGGTGTCCCGGTCCGTGCCGGCGACGTGATCCTGGCCGATGAATCCGGCGTGCTGGTGCTGCCGGCGGACCAGGCCGAGGCGATCGCCGATGCCGCGCTGGTGCGGCAGCAGCGCGGCGAGGCCACACAGGAGCGGGTCAAGGCCGGCGAAAAGCTGGGCGACATCTCCGGCGCCAGCCGTATGGTTCTCGAAGCCCTGAACCAGGCAAGCTGAGGCCAGCATCGTGACCGACTCCCGCGCCCCGCGCGTTACCGACTTCACCTGCGAGAAACGGCCGGCCACCGGCTCGCGCGGCATGGTCGTGACCAATCATCCGCTGGCCTCCGCGGCGGGGTCGGAGATGCTGCTGGCCGGCGGCAATGCCATCGATGCGGCGGTCGCTTCCCTGTTCGCGCTGACCGTGGTCGAGCCGATGATGGTCGGCGTGCTGGGTGGCGGCGTCGCCCATATCCGGCTGGCGGATGGGCGCCACCTGGTGCTGGACGGGCTGTCGACCGCGCCGGGCCGCGGCGGCGCCACCATGTACGAGCCGCTGTCGGACGAGATCGGCAAGGCCAGGCTGGTCCGCGACCGCGAGAACGAGGTCGGTCCCAAGGCGGTGGCCGTGCCCGGCGCGCTGGCCGGCTGGTGCGAGGCGCTGTCCCGGTTCGGCACGCTGCCTCTCGCCGATGTGCTGGCGCCCGCCATCCGCCTGGCCGAGCGCGGCTTCATCGCCAGCCCCTACCTGTCGGACTGCGTCACCGACTGCGCCAAGGACCTGGCCCGCGACCCGGGCCTGTCGGCCGTGTTCCTGCCCGGCGGCCAGCCGCTGCGGCCGGGCGACCGGCTGGTGCAGGGCGACTATGCCGCCAGCCTGCGGCTGATCGCCGAGCGCGGGCCCGCCGCCCTGTATGACGGGCCGCTGGGCGCGGCGCTGACCGAGTTCATGGCTAGCCATGGCGGGCTGATCGACCAGGCCGACCTCGCCGCCTTCCGGGTGATCGAACGGGCGCCGGTGCGCGGCAGCTATCGCGGCTTCGAGATCCTGGGACCGCCGCCGCCCTCATCCTCCGGCGTCCATATCGTGCAGATGCTGAACATCCTGGAGGGCTACGACATCGGCGGGCTGGGCTTCGGGTCGGCCGACGCGGTGCACCTGCTGGCCGAGGCGCTGAAGATCGCCTTCGCCGACCGGGCCGTCGCCACCGCCGACCCCGCCTTCGTCGACGTGCCGGTCGACCGGCTGATCGCCAAGGCCTATGCGGAGGAGCGCCGGTCGCGCATCGACCTGCGCCGGACCCAGGCCTGGACCGCGGGGCTGACGGGCGGGGAATCGGCCAACACCACCCATGTGACGGTGGCGGATGCGGCGGGCAACGTCGTCGCCACCACCCAGACCATCAACGGCCTGTTCGGCGCCTGCACCCTAATCCCCGGCACCGGCATGCTGACCAACAACTACATGTACAATTTCGACCCGCATCCCGGCCGCGCCCTGTCGATCGCGCCGGGCAAGCGGGTCTTCACCTCGATGGCGCCGATGATGGCGCTGCGCGATGGCAGGCTGGCCTTCGCGCTCGGCCTGCCCGGCGGCCTGCGCATCTTCCCGTCGGCCCTTCAGGCGATCGTGAACCTGATCGACCACGGCATGACCCT
>NZ_JANX01000293.1 GCF_000767795.1 Inquilinus limosus MP06
CCGGCGCCGCCACGACCAGCAGGCCCCACAGGGCCGCCGCCATCACCGCCCCGGCCAGCACCATGCGCGGCAGCCGCCGCCAGGCCGCGGGGTCGAGCCGGAAATGGCCGCGCCGGTGCAGCACCCAGGCCAGCAGAATGATGTTCAGCCACACCCCGGCCGAGGTGCCGACGGCGAGGCCGACCTGGGACAACGAGTCCATCAGCGCGATCTTCAGCCCGACATTCAACGCCACCGTGGCGACCGCGATCTTGACCGGCGTCGCTGTGTCGCCGCGGGCGTAGAAGCCCGGCAGCAGGCAGCGCACCAGCACCACTGCCGGCAGGCCGAAGGCATAGGCGGTCAGGGTCAGCGCCGACTGATGGCTGTCGATCGCGGTGAACCGCCCGCGCTCGAACATCGCCGCCAGGATCGGCTCCGCCGCCACCAGGAAGGCGATGGCGAAGGGCAGGGTGAGGGCCAGGGTCAGCTCGATCGCCCGGTTCTGGCTGGCCAGCGCGCCCTCATGGTCGTCGGCGGCCAGGCGGCGCGTCACCTCCGGCAGCAGCACGGTGCCGACGGCGATGCCGATGACGCCGAGCGGCAGCTGGTTCAGCCGGTCGGCGTAGTTCAGGTAGGACTGGGCGCCGGTCGGCAGCGCCTGGGCGATGATGGTGTCGGCGAAAACGCTGATCTGCGCCATGCCGGCACCCAGGGTCGCCGGCCCCAGCGCCCGGAAGAACCGGCGCACCCCGGGCGACAGCCGTGGCCACACCAGCCGCAGCGAGGCGCCGGAGCGCCGCATGTCCCATTCCAGGTACAGGAACTGGGCGATGCCGGACAGGAACACGCCCCAGGCCAGGGCGTGGCCGGCGGTGGGAAGGAACGGCGTCAACCCCAGCACCGCGCCGATCATGAACAGGTTCAGGAGGATCGGCGCGGCCGCGGCGGCACCGAACCGGCCCAGCCCGTTCAGCACGCCGCCCTGCAGCGACACCAGCGACATGAACAGGAGATAGGGGAAGGTGATCCGGGTCAGCTCGACCTTCAGATCGGTCTGTGCCGCCGTGGTGCCGCCCGGCTCCATCACCGAGATCAGCCAGGGCATGGCCGCCAGCGCCGCGACCAGCACGACCAGCAGCACGGCCAGCAGGATCGCCTGCACCTGTTCGGCCAGGGCCAGCGCCTTGGCCTTGCCCTCGCGCTGCAGCGTGGTGGTGAAGGTCGGCAGGAAGGCGACGTTGAACGCGCCCTCGGCGAACAGCGACCGGAAGTGGTTCGGCAGCCGGTTGGCCAGGAAGAAGGCGTCGGCCACCGGGCCGGCCCCCAGCACCGCGGCGATGATCTGGTCGCGGACCAGGCCGAGCACGCGGCTGGCGAGCGTGAGCCCGCCGACGGAGGCGATCTTGCGGTACACGCCTAGGCCGCTTTCAGCATGAGCTGAATCACCCGGCAATCCAGAGGGTCTCGACGCTCTCTGGATGCCCGGGTCAAGCCCGGGCATGACAGTAAAAGGATGGTGCTCATCTGGAGCATTTATCCCTGTCGCCTAGGCCGCCACGAACTCCGCCGCGCGATAGCCCTGCAGATAGAGCAGGGCGGTCAGGTCGCCATGGGTCACCGACACCGGCACCGACTCCCGCACCAGCGGCTTGGCCCGGAAGCCGACGCCCAGGCCGGCGGCCTGCAGCATCGGGATGTCGTTGGCGCCGTCGCCGACGGTGATGGTGTCGGCGAGGCCCAGCCCGCGCTCCGCCGCCATCTCCTGGAGGAAGGCGCGCTTGGCGTCCTTGCCCAGGATCGGCTCGCGCACCCGGCCGGTCAGCCGGCCATCGGCCTCGATCAGGTGGTTGCCCTCCGACCGGTCGAAGCCGACCGCGGCGGCCACCGGGCGGGTGAAGGCATCGAAGCCGCCGGAGACCAGGGCGCAATAGGCGCCGTTCGCCTGCATCGTCGCCACCAGGGTGCGGCCGCCGGGGGTGTAGCGCAGGTCGGCCAGGGCCCGGTCGATGATCGAGCGGGGCTGGCCCTCCAGCAGGGCCACGCGCTCGACCACCGCTTCGCGGAAATTGATCTCGCCGCGCATCGCCCGCTCGGTGATCGGCACCACCCGGTCGGCGACGCCGGCCAGGGCCGCCAGCTCGTCCAGCGTCTCGGCCTCGACGATGGTGGCGTCCATGTCGGCGACCAGCAGGCGCTTGCGGCGTCCCAGGGCCGGCACGACATTGGCGTCGACCGGCTGCCCGGCCAGCGACAGCCGCGCCGCCGCTTGCGCCGCCTTGGCATCGGCCGCGGTGAATGCGATATCGCAGGCGATGCCCGGCGCCAGCCAGTCGACCGCGCCCGGCGTTCCGCCCGCGATCGCCAGCGCGTTGCGCACATGGCGGGTCAGGGCGTTGTCGAGGGCCGGGTGATCCGGGGCGGTGGTGAGGGTGAGGACGAGATCCATGACGCGGCGCAGCTCCCAGCACAGGCGACCGTCTATGCCGCAGCGCGGCGGTGCCTGTCTATGCGCGAAAGGCGGCGGGGCAAGGGCATGACCGACGGCGTCATCATCGTCGGCGGGCCGACGGCCAGCGGCAAGTCGGCCCTGGCGCTGGACCTGGCCGGGGCGCTGGACGGCGTGGTGATCAATGCCGACAGCATGCAGGTCTATGCCGAGCTGTCGATCCTGACCGCCCGGCCCGGTCCGGCCGACCTGGCGCGGGCGCCGCATCGCCTCTACGGCGTGCTGCCGGCCGCCACCCGCTGCTCCGCCGCCGCCTGGTGCGACATGGCGCTGGCCGAGATCGGCCTGGCGCGGAAGGCCGGCAAGCGGCCGATCGTGGTCGGCGGCACCGGCCTGTATCTCCGCGCCCTGACCGAGGGGCTGAGCCCGGTGCCGGCGGTGCCCGAGGAGATCCGCCGCGCCACGGTCGAGCTGCACGAGACCCTGGGCGGCGAGGCCTTCCATGCCGAGCTGATGCGCTGGGACCCGAAGATGGCCCAGCGCCTGGCCCCGGGCGACAGCCAGCGGATGATCCGGGCCTGGGAGGTGATGGTCGCCACCAACCGGTCGCTGGCCGACTGGCAGCTCGACCCCGGCTCCGGCCCACCGCCCGGCATGGTGTTCGACTGGATCATCCTGGCACCGCCGCGCGACGCGCTCTATGCCGCCTGCGACGGCCGCTTCCGGGCCATGGTCGCCGCCGGGGCGCTGGAGGAGGCGCGGGACCTGCTAGCGCTGGATCTGGACCCGGAGCTGCCGGCGATGAAGGCGGTCGGGGTGCCGGAGCTGGCGGCGCATCTGCGGGGGGAGACGGATCTGGAGGCCGCGATCGCCCGGGCGCAGCAGGCCACGCGCAACCTGGCCAAGCGCCAGACCACCTGGTTCCGACACCAGATCCCCGCCGCGGGCGCAAGGGTGCAACGCAGCCATGTCGCTCACACGCAATATTCGGAAAAAATTGCAGCCGAAACTTTGTCTTTTCTTCGCAATTCCGATTGACCTCTCGGATTCCGCCGTCTAGCTTGCCGACCCTCGTTGATCCCCAACGTTGAACGTCGCGGCCCGGAGGGGGCCGCAAACCGAGGTTACCATGTCGACAGAAACGCTGACCGGAGCCGAAATCGTCCTGCGTGCCCTTCGGGACCAGGGCGTAGAGGTTATCTTCGGATATCCGGGCGGAGCTGTCCTTCCGATCTACGACGCGATCTTCAAGCAGAACGCGATCCGCCACGTCCTGGTCCGGCACGAACAGGCGGCGGTGCACGCAGCGGAAGGCTATGCCCGCTCGACCGGAAAGGTCGGCGTCGTCCTCGTAACCTCCGGCCCGGGCGCGACCAACGCGGTCACCGGCCTGACCGACGCGCTGATGGATTCGATCCCGATCGTCTGCCTGACCGGGCAGGTGCCGACCCATCTGATCGGCAACGACGCGTTCCAGGAGGCCGACACCACCGGCATCACCCGGCCCTGCACCAAGCACAACTACCTGGTGAAGGACGCCAACCACGTCGCCCGCACGGTGCATGAGGCGTTCTACGTCGCCCGCAGCGGCCGGCCCGGCCCGGTGGTGATCGACCTGCCGAAGGACGTGCAGTTCGCCGACGGCGTCTACACTCCGCCCGAGCATGTCGAGCACCGCACCTACCGGCCGCGGACCGAGCCGGACGCGGAGCTGATCGAGCAGGCGGTCGAGCTGATGGCCAAGGCCGAGCGGCCGATCCTGTACACCGGCGGCGGCATCATCAATGCCGGGCCGGAGGCGTCGGCGGCGCTGCGCGAGCTGGTGGAGCTGACCGGCTTCCCCTGCACCTCGACCCTGCTGGGCCTCGGCGCCCTGCCGGCCTCGGACCCGCGGTTCCTGGGCATGGTCGGCATGCACGGCACCTACGAGGCCAACCTGGCGATGCACGGCGCCGACCTGATGGTGGCGCTGGGCTCGCGCTTCGACGACCGGGTCACCGGCAAGATCAGCGCCTTCTCGCCGGGGTCGACTAAGATCCATGTCGACATCGACCCGTCCTCGATCAACAAGAACGTCCATGTCGACCTGCCGATCGTCGGCGACGCCGGCAAGGTGATCCGGGCGATGGTCGAGCTGTGGAAGCGCCGCGGCTACAAGTCGCGCGAGAAGGCGATTTCCGGCTGGTGGGGCCAGATCAAGCAGTGGCAGGCGCGCAACTGCCTGCAGTTCAGCCAGGACCGCTCCTCCGACGCGATCATCAAGCCGCAATACGCGATCAAGCGGCTGGGCGAGCTGACCGCCGACCGCGACGACGTCTACATCACCACCGAGGTCGGCCAGCACCAGATGTGGGCGGCGCAGCTGATCCCGTTCCAGAAGCCGAACCGCTGGATGACCTCGGGCGGGCTCGGCACCATGGGCTACGGCCTGCCGGCCGCGGTCGGGGTGCAGATCGCGCATCCCGAGGCGCTGGTGATCGACGTCGGCGGCGAGGCCTCGACGCTGATGAACATCCAGGAGCTGTCGACCATCGCCCAGTACCGGCTGCCGGTGAAGATCTTCATCGTCAACAACTTCTGGATGGGCATGGTGCGGCAGTGGCAGGAGCTGCTGCATGGCGAGCGCTACTCCGAGAGCTATTCGGAGGCGCTGCCCGACTTCGTCAAGCTGGCCGAGGCCTTCGGCCTGACCGGCCTGCGCGCCACCAACATGGGCGAGGCCGATGACGTCATCCGCGAGATGCTGCGGATCAAGGGGCCGGTGGTGGTCGACATGCAGGTCTCCAAGATGGAGAACTGCTTCCCGATGATCCCGGGCGGTGCCGCCCACAACGAGATCCTGCTGGGCCCGGCCGACCAGGCCGCCAAGCCGACCTCGGAGGAGGGGATGGTGCTCGTATAAGGCGCGGACGACGCTCTTCGCCGCGGCCATCCGACCGAGGGTGGCCGCGACTCTCGTCTCGTGACCTTATGGATCGACCATGACCCCCCCGCAGACCCAGATCGAAACCCATACCATCGCCGTGCTGGTGGACAACGAGCCCGGCGCCCTTGCCCGCGTCATCGGCCTGTTCTCCGGCCGCGGCTACAACATCGAGAGCCTGACCGTGGCCGAGGTCGATGCGGCGCGGGACCTGTCCCGCATCACCGTCGTCACCTCCGGCACGCCGATGATCATCGAGCAGATCAAGGCCCAGCTGGACCGGCTGGTGCTGGTGCACAGCGTGCACGACCTGACGCTGGACGGCCCGGCGGTCGAGCGCGAGCTCGCCCTGGTCAAGGTCCGCGGCGGCGGCGACAAGCGCATCGAGAGCCTGCGCATCGCCGACGTGTTCCGGGCCCGCGCCGTGGATTCGACGACCGAGAGCTTCGTGTTCGAGGTCACCGGCTCGTCCCAGAAGATCGACGCCTTCATCCAGCTGATGATCCCGCTCGGGCTCGTCGATGTCAGCCGGACCGGCGTCGTCGCCATCGCCCGGGGGCCCGAAGGGCTCCTGACTGCTGCCAAGTAACCCCAATCTGCCGGTTGCCAGCAGCCGGCAGGTCCCGTCATCGTTGAGAAAGGCCGGGCCGCCCGGCCCCGTGTGAGAGGACAGAGCAATGCGCGTGTATTACGACCGCGACGCGGATGTGAACCTGATCAAGTCGAAGAAGGTGGTGATCGTCGGCTATGGCAGCCAGGGCCATGCCCATGCCGCCAATCTGCGCGACAGCGGCGTCAAGGATGTGCGCATCGCGCTGCGCCCCGAGAGCCCGACCGTGAAGAAGGCGGAGGCCGCCGGCTTCACCGTGATGTCGCCGGCCGAGGCCGCCGCCTGGGGCGACGTGCTGATGATGTGCACGCCGGACGAGCTGCAGGCCGACATCTACGCCCGCGACCTGGGCCCGAACATGAAGGAAGGCGCCGCCATCGCCTTCGCCCACGGCCTGAACGTGCACTTCAACCTGATCGTGCCGCGCAAGGACCTGGATGTGTTCATGGTGGCGCCGAAGGGCCCGGGCCACACCGTGCGCTCCGAGTACCAGAAGGGCGGCGGCGTGCCCTGCCTGATCGCGGTCGACCAGAACGCGACCGGCGCCGCGCTCGACATCGGCCTGTCCTACGCCTCGGCGATCGGCGGCGGCCGGGCCGGCATCATCGAGACCACCTTCAAGGAAGAGTGCGAGACCGACCTGTTCGGCGAGCAGGTGGTGCTGTGCGGCGGCCTGACCGCGCTGATCATGGCCGGCTACGAGACCCTGGTCGAGGCCGGCTACGCGCCGGAGATGGCCTATTTCGAGTGCCTGCACGAGGTCAAGCTGATCGTCGACCTGATGTATGAGGGCGGCATCGCCAACATGCGCTACTCGATCTCCAACACCGCGGAATACGGCGACTACGTCACCGGCCCGCGGATCATCACCTCGGAGACGAAGGCCGAGATGAAGCGCGTGCTGGACGACATCCAGTCCGGCCGTTTCACCCGCGACTGGATGCTCGAGAACAAGGTCGGCCAGGCCAGCTTCAAGGCCACCCGCCGCCGCCAGGCCGAGCACGACATCGAGAAGGTCGGCGAGAAGCTGCGCGCGATGATGCCCTGGATCGCCAAGAACAAGCTGGTCGACAAGGCGAAAAACTGATCCGGACTGTTTCCGGAGATGGAAAGGGCCCCGCGAGGGGCCCTTTTTTTCGTTGGGCCGTGGTATCCAGGGACAGAATCGCATCGGCGGGAGCACGGTCATGACGCGCCCATCCATTGCCGTCCGCCCGGCCCGGCCGGAGGAGGCGGAGGCGCTGTCGGCGCTAGTGCTGCGGTCGAAGGCGCATTGGGGCTATGACGCGGCCTTCATGGCGCAGGTGGTCGACGTGCTGCGGGTGACGCCGGAGATGATCCGGGCCGGCGGCATCGCCGTCGCCGCCGACCGTGACGACCGGCCGCTCGGCATGGTCTCGGTCAGCGTCTCCGGCGCCGAGGCCGAGGTCGAGCTGCTGTTCGTCGATCCTTCGGCGATGGGGCAGGGGGCCGGCCGGGCGCTGTGGCGCCATGCCGTCGACGCGGCCCGCGGCGGCGGGGCCACCGCCCTGTGGATCCTCGCCGATCCCGGGGCCGAGCCCTTCTACCGGGC
>NZ_JANX01000294.1 GCF_000767795.1 Inquilinus limosus MP06
CCGCTGGCCGCCGACCTCGCCGCGATCGCGCGCGAGGCCGGGCCGGTGGCGGACCGGCTGGCGCCGGCGCTGCTCGGGGTGCGCGCGGTGTTCGGCGACGATCTGCCCGGCCAGCCGCAGTTCAGGGCCGCCGTGATCAGCGCCCTCGAGGCGCTGTACCGCCAGGGCTCGAAGGCGACGGCCGCGGAGTATGCGCGGCTGAACTGAACGTCAGCGGGAGCTCATTGTGCAACCTCTCCCGCCTGGCGGGAGAGGCAACGCAAGGAGCGGATTGTTAGGCCGCGGCCCGGTCCCGCGGCCCGGTCCCGCGGGCCGATCGGCCGGTCGCCCTTCACCGTGGTGCGGTAGAGGGTGCGCGCCAGGTGCGGCGGGCAGCCGGTCGCCAGGTGGATGGTGGCGCGGTTGTCCCAGAACACCAGGTCATGCGCCTGCCAGCGGTGCCGGTACTGGAACTGCGGCTGGATCATGTGCTCGAACAGCCGGCGCAGCAGCGCGTCGCTCTGCGGCCGCTCCAGCTCGTTGATGTGGGTGGTGAAGCCCTCGTTCACGAACAGCGCCTTGCGGCCGGTCGCCGGGTGGATCCGCACCACCGGGTGGGTCACCGGCGGCACGGTCTTGGCCTGGTCCGCGGTCAGGCCCGGCCGCAGCGAGCTCTTGGCCTGCTGCGCCACGTTGCGAGCGCTGTAGTCGTGCACGGCCGTCAGCCCCTCGATCTGCGCCTTGGTGGCGTCGTCCAGCGCATCATAGGCCGCGGCCATGCTGACGAACAGCGTATCGCCCTCGACCGGCGGCAGGGTCTGGGCGTGCAGCAGCGATCCCAGGCTCGGCTCCGCCTTGTAGGACAGGTCGGAGTGCCAATAGCGCCCGGCATCGGCCAGCCCCAGCGGCTTGCCGTCCCTCATCTCGTTCGAGACGATCAGGATCTCCGGGTGCCCGGCTAGGTGAAAATGGTGCTGCACGTGGATCTCGAGCTCGCCGAAGCGGCGGCTGAAATCGATGTGCTGCTGCGGCGTGAAGCGCTGGTCGCGGAACACGACGAGGGAGTTCGCCTCGAACAGCGATTTGATGTGGGCGAAGCTGGCCTCGTCCGGCGGGGTGGCG
Organism: Inquilinus limosus MP06; assembly: GCF_000767795.1. Lineage (GTDB taxonomy): Bacteria > Pseudomonadota > Alphaproteobacteria > DSM-16000 > Inquilinaceae > Inquilinus > Inquilinus limosus_E. Next base: position 1,102 of record NZ_JANX01000294.1, read on the forward strand.
AGGTCGAGGCCGGAGATCTCGACGCCCAGCAGCTCGGACAGGGGACGGGTGGTGAAGGACATAGCGGCGTTTCCGTTCCGTCGATCTCAGGGGTTCTGCGTGCCCCAGCGCTCGACGGTGAGCCGGGACAGGGTGCGGAACAAGAGGCTTTCGACCAGCAGGCCGATCAGGATGATGGCCAGCAGGCCGGCGAAGACGTTGGCGGTCTCCAGCTGGTTGCGGTTGACGTAGATGAACCAGCCGAGCCCGCCGGAGCGGGAGGAGACGCCGAACACAAGCTCGGCGGCGATCAGGGTGCGCCAGGCGAAGGCCCAGCCGATCTTCAGCCCGGCCAGGATCGCCGGGAAGGCGGCGGGCACCAGGATGCGCGTGACATAGGCGGCGCCGCCGAGGCCGAGATTCTGCCCGACCATGGACAGCGGGCGCGGCACGGCGCGGAAGCCGGCATGGGCGGCCAGGGCCAGCGGCCACAGCACCGAATGGACGATGACGAACAGCAGGCTGGGCGTGCCCAGGCCGAACCACAGGAGCGCGATCGGCAGCAGGGCGATGGCCGGCAGCGGGTTGAACATCGCGGTCAGGGTCGACAGCAGTTCGGCGCCCAGGCGGCTGGCGGTGGCGAGGCCGGCCAGGATCGCGGCTGCGACCACGCCGATGGCGTAGCCCGCCACCAGCACCTGCAGCGAGGCCAGGGTGCGCAGCGGCAGCTCGCCGCTGGCCACGCCCTGGCCGAAGGCGACGAGGGTGGTGATGAAGCCGGGCAGCAGCAGCGGGCTGCCGACGATGCGGGCCGCGGCCTCCCAAATGGCCGCCAGGGCGGCCAGAATCAGGATACGGCGCCAGGCGCCGGTGCCGATCACGGACCGGACGGGCGCCGTCTCGGCCTTGGTCGGGCGCAGCGGCGACCCGGCCTGCAGCAGGCCCTGATAGTCAACCATCGGCGGTCTCCGTCCCGATCTGATCGGCGATCAGCCCTCCTATTTGGGCCTCCAGCGCCGCGAAGGCCGGATCGCCCCGGTCCGGGCCGCGGCCGCCCGGCAGGTCGATCACGGCGCGGATCCGGCCGGGATGGGCGGTCATCACCACGATCCGGCTGCCGACCACGATCGCCTCGTCGATCGCGTGGGTGACGAACAGGGTGGTGACGCCGGTGGCCTCGCACAGCGCCAGCAGCTCCTCCTGCATCCGGCGCCGGGTCATGGCGTCCAGCGCGGCGAAGGGCTCGTCCATCAGCAGCACCTCGGGCCGCAGTGCCAAAGCGCGGGCGATGGCGACGCGCTGCTTCATGCCGCCCGACAGTGTGTTCGGATACTGGTCGGCCACCCGCGCCAGGCCGACGCGCTGCAGCATGTCGTCGGCGATAGCCTCGGCCTCGGCCCGGCGGGTGCGCTTCGCCCAGGACAGGGCGGCGACCAGGTTGCGCCGCACCGTCAGCCAGGGCAGGAGCTGCTCGAAATCCTGCAGCACCATCATCCGGTCGGGCCCGGGCCGCGACACCGGCCGTCCATCCAGCAGCATCCGGCCGGCGGCGGGCGGCAGGAAGCCACCGATGCTCTTCAGCAGGCTCGACTTGCCGCAGCCGGACGGGCCCAGCAGCACCAGCCGCTCGCCGCGCTGGATGTCCAGGCTGACATCCTCGACCGCCGTCACCGTCCGTCCGTCGACGGCATAGGACAGGGTGACGCTCTCCACCCGCAGCGCCGGTGCTGCGGGTGTCTCCGAGGCATGGGCGAGGGCAGGGGCCGCCATCTCAGCTGCCCTGACGGTCGTGCAGCGGCGGGAAGAACAGGTCGCGCCAATCCGTGGTGGTGGTCGCGATCTGGCCGATGCGGTGCTGGAAGTCGACGAATTTCAGGATGTTCTCGGGCGCCACGGTGTAGCGCGTGTCGGGGGCGGTGATCAGCGCCTCGACGAAGGCTTCCGGCAGCTTTGAGGATTCGGCGGCGATGTACAGCTTCGCCGCCTCGGCCGGATGCGCCTGGATGAACTGGTCGGCGCGGTCCAGCGCGGTGACGATCGCCGCCACCGTCTTCGGGTTGTCGGCATAGAAGGCGCCGGTGGCGTAGACCACGTTGAAGGTGTGCGGCCCGCCCAGCACGTCGAAGCTGCTCAGCACCCGGTGGATTCTCGAATCCTGCAGCTGCTGGTTCTGGAAGGGCGGGGCGCCGAAATTTGCGGTGACCTCGGTGCTGCCGGACAGGAGGGCCGCGGTCGCGTCGGGATGCGACATGCTGACGGTCAGCTCGTCCAGCTTCGTCGCCTGGTCCTCGCCGAAGGCCTGGGCCGCCGCCATCTGCAGCAGCACCGCCTGGAACCCGACCTTCACCGCCGGCAGGGCGATCCGGTCCTTGTCGGTGAAGTCGGCCAGCGTCTTCACCTGCGGGTTGGTGGTGGTCAGGTAGATCGGCATCGACCCCAGCGAGGCGATGCCTTTCACGTCGATCGAGCCACGCGTCTTCGCCCACAGCGTGATTGCCGGCGGCGCCCCGGCCGCGGCCACGTCCAGGCTGCCGGACAGCAGCGCCTCGTTCATCGCGGCGCCGCCGCTGACCTGGATCCAGTCGATCTGCGGCGCCGGCAGCCCGGCCTCGGTCACCGCCGCCTCGATCAGCTTCTGCTGCTTGGCCACGATCATCGGCAGGTAGGAGATGCCGAATTGCTGCGCGATCCGCAGCGTGTCGGTCTCGGCCCGGGCCGCCGGGGTGGCCAGGGCGAGCAGCGTCGCGGCGGCGACGAGGAGGGACAGGCGGGCACGCATGGCGGTATCTCTGGCTGGCGGCGATAGGACAAAGATTCAGAGGGGAAGCAACAAATATCAATCCAATTAATTTGTGTTATATATTATATGGCAAGGTTATATTGTGATTATTCTTTCATCCGGCTCCGCTATCGTCGGCGGCAGCCTGGGAGGAACGGATGAAAATCACCCTGCTCGGCACCGGCTGTCCGTCGGTGCACACCGCCCGCTATGGCGCGGCGACGCTGGTCGAGGCCGGCGGGGCCAGGCTGCTGGTCGATTGCGGCTCCGGTGTCACACAGCGGCTGGCGGCGGCCGGCGTACCGGGCCGTGACCTCGACGCGGTGCTGCTGACCCATCTGCACTCCGACCACGTCATCGATCTGTACCAGCTGGTCGTCTCGGCCTGGCATCAGGGCCGGCCACGGCCGCAGCGCATTTTCGGCCCGCCCGGGACACGCGCCTTCGTTGACGGCACCATGGCGCTGTGGGCGGAGGAGCGGACGCTGCGCATCGCCCATGAGCGCCGCCCGTCGACCGCGGCGCTGGAGGTGGAGGTGACCGAGATCACGCCGGGCGAGACGCTGCGCTTCGGTGACACGTCGGTGACGGTGGTGCCGGTCGACCACCAGCCGGTGCGGCACGCCTACGGCTTCGTCTTCGCTGCAGGCAGCTTTCGCGCGGCGCTCAGCGGCGACACCCGCTTCTGCCCGGCGCTGATCGAGACGGCACGCGGCGCCGACCTGCTGGTGCATGAGGTGTTCGTGCACCATGCCATGCCGGTGGTGCCGGGCGTGCGCACGGCCGGGACGGTGGCGGCCGTTGCCGCCTATCACACCCTGTCGGCCGAGGTCGGCAAGGTCGCCGCGGCCGCCGGCGTCGGGGCGCTGGCCCTGACCCATTTTGTGCCGCCGGAGGTCGACCGCGCTGCGCTGCTGGCCGAGATCCGCGCCGATTATGCCGGCCCGATCCTGGTCGGCGAGGACCTGATGGCAATCGACCTCGCCGCCGGCAGCGTCTCCTGGAACGGCGCGGTGATCGGCCTCGGCGGACTCCCGGCCCGGTTGTGAACCGATCCTGTCCGGACTCGTAACGGGGGTGTAAATCCGACAATAGAATCGCCAGAAGCGCCTGCCCACGACATGTCGGCTTCTTCAGGCGCATGGCGACGATCCCCGTCCGTTTCCAAATATCTCTTGAGACGGAACGGGTCGAGGCGCATGATTATTTGTGCGGTGCCGATGATTCGGCGAATCGGTTGCTTCATGCGCCGCACCGCCCGACGGCGCTCCATCGATCGGAAGGAGATCCGATGGACATCGTGACGTTGATCATCCAGCTCGTGGCAGGTGCGGTCGGCGGCAATGTGGCCGGCGCCGCGATCAAGCAGTACAACCTCGGCACCCTGTGGAACTCGATCGCCGGCATCGTCGGCGGCGGTATCGGCGGCCAGATCCTGTCGGCGATCGTCCCCAGCCTCGGGGCGGCGGCGGCCAGCGGCAATCTCGACATCGGCTCGATCATCGGGCAGGTGGTCGGGGGCGGCGTCGGCGGCGGCATCCTGATGGTCATCGTCGGCGTCATCAAGCAGATGATGGCCGGCGGGCAGAAGGCCCAGTAGCCGGGCCGACAGTACGGGCTGCGGCGCCCGGTGGCCCACGCCGGGCGTCGCAACCCGCTTTCCCGTCCCGGCGCCGCTTGCTAGAAGGGCGCCGGACGGGCCTGTAGTTCAGCGGTTAGAACCCGCCGCTCATAACGGTGTTGTCGCAGGTTCGAATCCTGCCGGGCCCACCAGCTTTTCCGCGTAACGTCCGCGACCGGCTTTAGCCATCGCCCTGCGACAGACGGTGCGCAAGCCTCGTCGAGCTCTCGCGTTGACGATCCCTGGGAAGCATGCATAGTCCAGCTTCGCAGCGGCGTTGCAAGCCGACTGAAAAAATGGGGAGGGGTTTGTGTTTCAAAGGGTTGTCAAGGGCCTAGGGCGGGAGGTTGCCTCCAGCGTGGTCCAGCGCATTCTCCCCAAAATTCAGGGCGAAATATCTCGTGGCCAATCGACGTCTCGATCCAGCCACTACTTGGGAGGAAATCGGATTCTGACGCTGACCGCCAGGGGTGATCGCATGTATCTCGACACGCGGGATATCATGATCACTCCCGGCATCCTCACTTGGGGGGATTGGGAGCCGGAAACGACCAAGACTTTGGAGCGTGTTCTTCGGCCTGGCATGCAATGGGCCGATGTGGGGGCCAATATCGGCTATTTCACCATTATCGGCCACAAGATGGTCCGAGATGGTGGACGCACCTTTGCCTTTGAAGCCAATCCGGAGACATATTCTCTGCTGGTCGACAATATCAAGTTGAATTGGTTTTGGTCTGGTGTTGAAGCCGAGCAAAAGGCCGTGTTCTCTAAGACGGGAGATGTCACATTTTCGGCTCCTGAAAAATTTAATGTCAATGCTGCCGTGCGTGAGTTTGCGGATGATGAATTGACTTCCACACAGGATGTATTGCGGAGAATCACGGTTCCGGCATGTAGTCTGGATGATTATTTCGGAGACAGAAATCTTGATTTCATCAAGATAGATATTGAAGGGGCGGAGAGTTACGCCTTGAGCGGCGCTCGGCGACTGCTCTCCCGAAACCCGGGAATCATGCTGGTGATAGAATGGTCGCCGGGGCAGATGATTGCCTGCGGAACATCTCCTGTGGAGACTCTAGAAGAGATCCACTCCCAGGGCTTTAGTTGCTGGCTGGCTGAAGGTGATCGGCGCCGCGTTTCCCTTGAGAATCTGATGAGTATACAGGATACGACAATGGTCATGTTGACAAGAGATTCGAACTTCGCCTGGTAGGCCTGCTCTACGACCGGCAGGGGCCAGCCGTAGGCGGATCCTTTGCTCCGAAGTGTAATGTGCTGATGAGCAGCGCGCCCTCCGCGGCGACGAGGCGGTCTCAACTGCCCCGCGCCGCCTCGTACAGGGCGATCGCGGCGGCGTTGGAGACGTTCAGGCTGCCGACCGGGCCCTGGGTCGGCAGCCGGGCCAGCGCGTCGCAGGTCTCGCGCGTCAGGTGGCGCAGCCCGTCGCCCTCGGCGCCCAGCACCAACGCCACCCGGTCGCCCTGCATCGCTGCCGCCAGGGTCGATTCGCCCTCCTCGGCCAGGCCGATCCGGCGGAAGCCCAGCGCGCCGAGCGATTCGAGGGCTCGGGCCAGGTTCTTGACCCGGGTCAGGGCGACATGCTCGACCGCGCCTGACGCCGCCTTGGCCATCACCCCGGTGACCTCGGGCGTGTTGCGGTCGGTCACGATCACCGCCAGCGCGCCGAAGGCGGCGGCGGAGCGCAGGATGGCGCCGATATTGTGCGGGTCGGTCACTTGGTCCAGCACGACCACCACGCTGCGATTCCCTGCGTCCGCGCGAAGCTCCGCCTCGCGGCCGAGATCGTCGATGTCCGGCGCCTCCAGCGGCTTGATCTCCAGCGCGATGCCCTGGTGCACGGCGCCCTTGAGGAAACGGTCCATCAGGGCGCGGTCGACGATCTCCGGCGCCGGGCGGGCGATGCCAGCCTCGGCCGCCTGCGCCAGGGCGTCGGAGAGATTCGCGAGGCCGGCCTCGGTGCATTGCACCCGGGTGATCACCCGCTCCGGATTCAGGATCGCGGCGATGGCGGCGTGGACGCCGTACGAGGT